>NZ_CP059216.1:327500-586065 GCF_014252315.1 Blattabacterium cuenoti | reverse complement strand
ATTCTTCAAAATTTTATAATTGAATAATAAATTTAAATAAAAAAATATCAAATTTTTTTGATTATGATTCGTTTTGAATATATTGATTATAATTTTTTTAGTTAGATATTATTTAATAAATGTTTATTATTATAATTGGAAGAATTATATGTTTTATACTTATTATAAGTATTATAAATTTATTTCTTAATGAAATTATATATTTTATTAGTAAAAAAATTTTAAATATAAAACCTTCTTATAAATGGGGTTATATTTTTTTTAAGAATAAAGTTTTTAACAGTATATCAAATTTTATTCCTTTATTTATTGGATTTCTATTAAATAAACTATTTTTTAAAAATTATGAATTTATAATTATATGTATTGAAAAAATACTTAATATTTTATTTGTATTAATTTCTTTACAATTGATAATTAGAGTTATTAATTCTGTAATGAAAATTTCTACAAGTGAAAATAATCATCAAACAATAGCTGTTCATTCTTTTTCACAATTATTAAAAATTATATCTATAATATTTTGTATACTAATTATTATTGCTATTATTACAAAAAATAATTTAGTTTCTATCCTAACTAGTTTAGGGGCTATTACAGCTATAGTAATACTTGTTTTCAAGGATACTATATTAGGATTTGTTTCCGGAGTACAAATGGCTTCTACAAAAATGATAAAGGTTGGAGATTGGATTGGAATTCCAAAATATAATATAGAAGGTACTGTTGTTGAAATAAATTTAATTTCTGCAAAAATAGAAAATTTTGATAAAACTGTAACTAGTATTCCTACTTATGATTTAATTTCTACAGCTGTTACTAATTTTGAAGTAATGCGTAAGAAAAATATACGTAGAATTAAAAGATCTATTTTGTTTAATATACAATCATTTAATTTTTATGATGCAGAAGGATTAAAAAAATTTAAAGATGTTTTCTTAATAAAAAATTATATTCTTGTAAAACAAAAAGAAATAGAAATTTTTAATAAAGAAAAAAAATTAAATTCTAATATAAATCTTAATGGAAGAAAGTTAACTAATATTGGATTATTTCGTCAATATGCATTAGAATATTTATATAAAAATTCAAAAATTTCTCAGTCAGAAACTTTAATGATAAGACATTTAGAACCTACTCCTTATGGATTACCTGTAGAATTATATTGTTTTGCAAAAACATCTGAATCTATTAAATATGAACAGATACAAGCAAGTGTTTTTGATCATTTATTAACAGCAGCAAAAGAATTTGATTTAGAAATTACTCAAGTTGTAACTGGAAATGGAAAAGAAGTATTTTAAAAAAATGGTAAAATTAAGTGTAAATATAAATAAAATAGCTACAATAAGAAATTCAATAGGAGGAAATGTTCCAAATTTATTAAAAATAGCAGTATATATTCAAAAATTTGGATGTCATGGAATTACTTTACATCCTATACCAGATGAAAGACATATTAAATATAAATATGTATATAATTTACGTTCATTAATATTTGATAATGTTGAATTAAATATTTAAGTAAATCCTTCAGATAAATTTATGAATTTAGTATTAGATGTAAAACCTGATCAAGTAACACTAGTTCCTGATTAATATGATGCTATAACATCTAATTCAGTATTGAATATTAAAAAATATTATAATTTTATATTTAATAAAATAAAATGTTTAAAAAAACATAATATTCGTACTTATATTTTTTTATATCTTAATCATAATATGATATCATATGCACATGAAATTGGTGTTGACAGAATAGAATTTATACTGTACCATTTTCTATTAGATATGCTAAAAATGATACAAATTGCATTAATGATTATATTGAAACTGCAAAAAAAAGGCTATTAAATATAATTTACCTATAAATTCAGGTCATGATATAAACTTATATAATATAAATTTCTTAATAAAAAAAGTTCCAGGAATAGTAGAATTATATATAGGTCACGCTTTAATATCTGATTCTTTATATCTGGGATTATAAAATACAATACAGATTTAAATATATGAATCTAAAAAAAAATAAATTATTTTAATGAAATTATTATATTCAAATATAATTGGAAAAGGATCCCCGATTTTAGTTTTTCATGGTTTATTTGGGAATGGAAGTAATTGGATTTCTTTTTCTAGAAATTTTAGTAATGAATATCAAATACATTTAATAGATATTAGAAATCATGGATACAGTTTTTATTCTGATAATATGAATTATAATATTATGTCAGAAGATGTAATAAATTATATAAAACATTATAATTTAGTTAATCCAATATTATTAGGTCATTCTATAGGAGGACGTATTGTAATGAATTTTTCTTTTAAATATCCATTTATTCCTATAAAAATTATTATTGTAGATATAACTAATAAAGCTTATACAACAAAAGAAAATAACTTTATATCTATATTAAAAAATATAGATTTTTCTTTAATTAAAAAAAGGTCTGATTTTAATATATATTTAAAAAAATTTATACATGAAAAAAAAATTATATCATTTTTTTCTAAGTGTGTAGGAGTTAATAATAATGGAAAATTATATTTTCGTTTTTATTTATATGGAATAGAAAAAAATTATGATATATTAATTAAAAAAAGAATGGAACTAAAAAAAGAATATAACGGATTAACTCTTTTTTTAAAAGGAGAAAATTCTAATTATATTTCATATAATGATTATAAATATATGAATTTTTTTTTTCCAAAATCAATGTTTGTAACTATAAAAAATGCAGGACATTGGATTCATATAGATAATCCAATAGATTTTTATAAAGAGATTCGTTTTTTTCTTAAAAAAAAGTAATAATTGTATAAAAATTAATTTTGTTATGGTTTTTGATTTTAAAATGATTCGAAATTTTTATTCGGAATTAAAATATAAAATCGATAAAATTCGTTCGATTATAAATCGTCCTATGACATTTTCAGAAAAAATATTATACACTCATTTAACTAAACAAAAAGAAAAATCAAATATAAGTTTTTCTTTTAATAAGAATTCTTATATAAATTTTTATCCAGATCGTGTTGCTATGCAAGATGCAACAGCTCAAATGACTTTGTTACAATTTATGCAAACAAATAAAGTTAAAACAGAAATTCCAACTACTATTCATTGTGATCATCTTATTTATGCAAATGAGGGGGCTTCAATAGATTTAAAAAATTCTTTAAAAATAAACAAAGAGATATATGATTTTTTAAAAATAGCTTCTTATAAATATGGAATAGATTTTTGGGAACCTGGATCAGGAATTATTCATCAGATAGTTTTAGAAAATTATGCTTTTCCTGGTGGTATGATGATAGGTACTGATTCTCATACTCCAAATGCTGGAGGATTGGGTATGTTAGCAATAGGGGTAGGAGGATCTGATGCTGCTGAAGTAATGTCAGGATATTCTTTTGAATTAAAATTTCCTAAATTAATTGGAGTTCTTTTAGAAGGAAAAATAAGTGGATGGGTATCTCCTAAAGATATTATATTAAAATTATCTGGAATGATTGGTGTTATGGGGGCTTCAAATTCTATTATTGAATATTTTGGAGATGGAACAAAAAATATACCTTGTACAGGTAAAGCTACTATTTGTAATATGGGAGCAGAGCTAGGAGCTAGTTCTTCGTTATTTCCATATGATTATTGCATGAAAGAATATTTGTTATTTAATAACAGAAAAGAAATAGTATCTATTATAGATGGTATTAAAGATTGTTTTCAATCTGATATAGAAGTATATAATAATCCTTATCATTATTATGATAAGGTTATAAAAATTGATTTATCCACTTTAGAACCTCATATTAATGGCCCTTTTACTCCTGATAAATCAACTTCTATTTCTAATATGAAAAAGGAAGCTAAAATTAATAATTGGCCTACTAATTTAGAAGTAGGATTAATTGGATCATGCACTAATTCCTCTTGCGAGGATTTATTAAAATCTGTAAATATTATTAAACAAGCAATAAATAAAAAATTGAAAATAAAATCAGAATATTTGATTACTCCTGGATCAAACAAAGTTTATTATTTTCTTAAAAAAAACGGATATTTAGATCTTTTTAAAAAAATTGGAGCAAAAGTATTTGCTAACGCTTGTGGCCCATGTATTGGACAATGGAAAAGAACGAATAAAAATAATAATAATAAAAAAAATACAATTATACATTCTTTTAATAGAAATTTTTCTTCTAGAAATGATGGAAATCCAAATACACATGCATTTATAGCTTCTCCTGAAATTGTAACCGCTATGGTATTTTCTGGTAATATTGACTTTAATCCAATTACAGATAATATAAAAAACGAATTAGGTGAATATGTAAAATTTGAAGAACCTAAAAAAAATAAAGATATTTTTAATGAAAAAGAAATTAGTAATGATGTAAAAAAATCATTTTATAAACATACATCAAAAAATAGTAAACCTTATAATATTTCTATAATAATAAAAAATAATTCAGATAGATTACAATTTTTATCACCATTTTCATCTTGGAATGGAAAAAATTTATTGAATATTAGATTATTGATAAAAGTTAAAGGAAAATGTACTACTGATCATATATCAATGGCTGGTCCATGGTTAAAATATAGAGGTCATTTAGAAAATATTTCAGAAAATTTATTGATAAAAGCTATTAATTATTTCAATAATAAAGAAAATAAAATAAAAAACGTATTTACAGATAAATATGGAACAGTTCCTAATATAGCAAAATTTTACAAATCAAAAAATATTTTTACTTTGATTGTAGGGGAAGATAATTATGGAGAAGGGTCATCTAGAGAACATGCGGCAATGGAACCTCGTTTTTTAGGTGTTCGTGTAGTTTTAGTTAAATCTTTTTCTAGAATACATGAGACTAATCTTAAAAAACAGGGAATTTTAGCTTTAACTTTTTCAAATCCACATGATTACTATAAAATAGATGAAAATGATATATTTAATTTTTATATAAAAGATAATTTTTTTCCTGGAAAAAATATAAAAATTGATATTATTCATAGTGATAAAAAAATAGATAAAATTTTAGCTAAACATTCTTATAATAAGAAACAAATTCAATGGTTTAAATATGGATCATCTTTAAATTTTATTAGAAATTGTATATGAAATTAATTGATTTTATTATAATAAAAATTATTAGAATTTATCAAATAATAATATCTCCTCATATAGGAAATAATTGTAGATATAGGCCTACATGTTCAGATTATATAATTATTTCCATTAGAAAATGGGGAATATTTAAGTCTATTTTTATGATTATTATAAGGATTATGAAATGTAATCCTTTGGGTGGATATGGATATGATCCTCCTAAATAAAAATATATTTATTAATGAATTTACTAATATATATTGATTGGGATCCTATATATAAATTTTATTTGTGGAAAGAATTTCCTATTTATGTTTATAGTATAATGTTTATCATTTCTTTTATATTGGGATGGTTAATAATGAAATATATATATCATAATGATAATATTAATTGTGAATATTTAGATCCATTATTAAGATATACATTTTTTGGAACATTGATTGGAGCAAGATTAGGTCAAGTTTTTTTTTATGATTTTTTATATTTTTATGATCATTGTATAGAAATATTTTTTCCAATTAAAGAAAATAAAAATAATTATTTATTAGGAATAATAAAAGGATATGAATATTCTGGATATAGGGGATTTTCTAGTCATGGAGCTATTATAGGTGTTATTTTATCTAGTTTTTTATATAAAAAAAAATTTTTAAAAAATAAATCTTTTTTTTGGTTATGTGATAGATTATGTATTATATCGTCTATTTCAGGTGTATTTATTAGAATAGGAAATTTTTTCAATTCTGAAATAATAGGAAAACCATGTTATTTACCATGGGGAGTAAGATTTTTTAAAGCAAATATAGAAACTCTAATAATTCCTAGACATCCTACACAAATATATGAATCAACAGCGTATTTATTTACATTTTTATTTCTTTTGTATTTTTATAAAAAAAAAAAATTATGTAATGGATTTTTATCAGGAATTTTTTTTATTTTAATTTGGAGTTTTCGTTTTTTGATAGAATTTTTAAAAGAACCACAAGGAATAGAATTTATAAAAATAAATAATTTAAATACAGGACAATGCCTTAGTATTCCATTTATTATATTTGGATTATTTTTAATTTTTTTTTCATTAAAAAAATAAATTTTAAATCAAAATTACATATCATATTACGTATAATCTAATATATATAATTAAAAATTAATATAAAATATTAGTATAATTATTTAAAATACAAATGATTATTTTATATTGTTAAATAATAGATATCTTTGTTTTATTACTTAATAATTAAATAAATAAAATATATAGTATATGGTTTTTATATCTGAAAAAGCTAAAATTAAATTAATTTCTCTTATGAAAAAAGAGGGAATTAAAGATGATGTTTCTTTTATTAGATTTGGAGTAAAAAATGGAGGATGCTCAGGAGGAATGTCTTATGAATTATCTTTTGATAAAAAAAGAAAAGAAGCAGATGAATTATTTCAAGATAAAAAAATAAAAATATTAATAGATAAAAATAGTCTTCCTTATTTAAAAGGAATAACTTTAGAATATTCTGATGGATTACATGGAAAAGGTTTTTATTTTAAAAATCCTAATGCTAAAAATACTTGTGGATGTGGAAAAAGTTTTTCGTTATAAAAATTAACAATGAAAAAAAAAAAAGAAAATAAAAATTTGTTATATAATTTTTCTAATTTAGAAGAATATAAATATGGATTTTATTTACCAATAGAATCAGACACAATATCTTCAGGGTTAAACGAAGAAGTTGTTAGAAAAATATCTGAAAAAAAAAAAGAACCTAATTGGATGTTGAAATGGCGGTTAGATTCTTTTTCTATATGGAAAAAAATGAAAATTCCAAAATGGGCTAATATAAATTATTCAGTTCCAGATTTTAATAAAATAATTTATTATTCTGCTCCTAAAAAAAAAATAAATTTGGAAAATCTTGATAAATCAGATTATGAAATAGTAAATTCTTTTGAGAAACTAGGAGTTACTATAAAAAATGAAAAAAAATTAGAAAAAAAAATGGTTGCTACAGATGTAGTATTAGATTCTTCATCTTTATTTACAACATTTCAAAAAAAATTAAAAAAACAAGGTATAATATTTTGTTCTATTAATGATGCGATAATAAATCATCCAGATATTATTAAAAAATATTTAGGATCTGTAGTTTCAAAAAATGATAATTTTTATGCATCATTGAATTCTGCAGTTTTTTCAGATGGATCTTTTTGTTATATCCCAAAAGGGACGCGTTGTCCTATGGAATTATCTACATATTTTCGTATTAATGAAAGTAGTACAGGTCAATTTGAAAGAACTTTAATTATAGCAGATAAATATTCTCAAGTAAGCTATTTAGAAGGATGCACTGCTCCACAAAGAAAAAATAATCAATTACATGCTGCTGTAGTAGAAATTATTGCATTAGAAAACTCTGAAGTTAAATATTCTACAGTTCAAAATTGGTTTCCAGGAGATAAAAATGGAATAGGAGGTGTTTTTAATTTTGTTACAAAAAGAGGATTATGTGAAAAAAGATCTAAAATATCTTGGATACAAGTTGAAACTGGATCATCTATTACATGGAAATATCCATCATGTATTTTAAAAGGAGATTTTTCCATTGGAGAATTTTATTCTTTAGCTTTAACTAAAAATTTTCAGCAAGCAGATACTGGAACAAAAATGATACATATAGGAAATAATACAAAAAGTACTATTATATCTAAAGGTATTTCATCTGGAAAATCTCAAAATAGTTATAGAGGATTAGTAAAAATTTGTTCTGAAGCAAATAATTCTAGGAATTTTTCTCAATGTGATTCATTACTTATAGGAGATAAATGTGGAGCTCATACTTTTCCATATATTAATGTAAATAATCCTAATTCTCATATAGAACATGAAGCTACTACTTCTAAAATAGGAAAAGATCAAATTTTTTATTGTAATCAAAGAGGTATTAATATAGAAAATTCTATTTCTTTAATAATAAATGGATTTAGTGGTGATATTATAAAAAAGCTTCCTATGGAATTTGCTGTAGAAGCTCAAAAATTATTAGAAATTTCATTAGAAGGATCTATTGGATAAACATTATGAGATAATATGTTATTAAATATAGAAAATTTACATGTTTCTGTAGGTGAAAAAAAAATTCTTAAAGGAATTAATATAAAAATTAATTTAGGAGAAGTACATGTTATTATGGGGCCTAATGCTTCTGGTAAAAGTACTCTTGCTGGGGTAATAGCTGGAAAAGAAGAATATTCTATTATAAGAGGTGATATAAATTTTTTAAATAAAAATTTAAAAAATTTATCTCCCGAATCTAGAGCACATTTAGGTATATTTTTATCTTTTCAAAATCCAGTAGAAATTCCAGGTGTTTCTATTATAAATTTTATTAAAACATCTATAAATTCAATACGAAAAGCAAAAAATATGGATAAAATGTCATCTAAAGATATTTTATATAAAATAAAAAAAGTATTTTCTTTATTAAATATAGATTATAGTTTCATGTATCGTTTTTTAAATGATGGATTTTCAGGCGGAGAAAAAAAAAAAAATGAAATACTTCAAATGATGATGTTAAATCCTGTATTATCTATTTTAGACGAAATTGATTCTGGATTAGATATTGATGCTTTACGTATAATATCAAAAGGAATTAATAATTTCATTACTAAAAAAAATTCTGTATTAATTATTACTCATTATAAAAGATTATTAGATCATATTTCTTCAAATTATATTATACATGTATTATATAAAGGAAAAATAATAAAATCTGGAAACAAAGATTTGGCAGAAATGATTGAATCGAAAGGATATGAATGGATCAATTATTAATTAATAATGAAATTAAAAAATAAAATAGATTTTCTGGTAAATAAAATAAAATCATCCATTAGAAATAATAAATCATATCTATCATTATTACAAATGTATCATATTGATTTATATATGAAAAATGGATTTACTTATGATCAATCTCCTTTCATAAAGAAATGGTATGATAATAATATTTATACAGTTTTTAATAAAAAATATCATAAAATAGATAAAATTGATAAAAAAAAAATAGAACAAAAAATAAAAAAAATTATTTCAATTTTTAAAAAAAAAGATTCTTATTTATCTATTTTCATAGATGGAAAATATAATAGAAAATTATCTAATAAAGATAATTATATTGATATAAAAAATATATCATCATATAAATATAATAATATAATTAAAGATTTTTATGGAAAATTACATAATAATCATTATGATGTTTTTTATAGCTTAAATACTATTTTTTCAATAATGAAAGGTGTATTTATTGATGTAAACAATATATCAATAAAAAAAAATATAGAAATTATACATATTTCTACAGGTATATATCCTATTATTTATCCTAGAATACTAATTTTAGTAAGAAATAATAATAACATTCAAATTAATGAAAATTATAAATGTTTAGATGAAAATAATGTTATTATTAATTCTGTAAATGAAATTTACAGTTTAGATTACAGCAAAATAATTTATAATAAATTACAAAATAATTTAAATAAATTATACATTATAGATAATACTTTTATTAAACAAGAAAATAAAAGTATATGCAAAGTTTATACTTTTTCTTTTTATTGTAAAAAAATTAAAAATAATCTAAATTTTTTTTCTATTGGAAAAAAAACTAGTTCTTATTTATATGGAATATCTATTCTGTCTGATAGTGATTCTATAAATAATTCTACATTTATGAAACATTCGTCATCTAATTCCAATAGTTATCAGTTATATAAAAATATACTTTTTGATAATTCTAACAGTATTTTTGATGGTAAAATAACAGTTGAAAAAAATATAAAAAATATAAATGCATTTCAAAAAAATAATAATATAATTTTATCTAAAAAATCAAATGTTTATACAAAACCTCAGTTAAAAATATATTCTAAAGATGTAAGATGTACACATGGATGTACTATAGGAAATATACATAAATCTGAATTATTTTATTTAAAATCAAGAGGAATTCCTGAAAAAGAAAGTAAAATTTTATTATTATTATCTTTTTTAGATGATATAATTAAATATATTGATTCTTTAAAATTAAAAAAATATATTCAAAAAGAACTTTCTAATTATCTAGATAATTTCTTATAGAAAAAACATATGTTATCAAAAGAAGAAATACAGGAAATTAGAAATCAATTTCCAATTTTAAAAGAAAAAATATATACTAATCCGTTAGTATATATTGATAACGCAGCAACAACTCAAAAACCTAAAAGAGTAATAAAAGCTTCACAATACTTTTATTCAAGAATAAATTCTAATATTCATAGAGGAACTCATTTTTTAAGTAGAAAATCTACTTTTTATGTAGAAAATGTAAGAGAAAAGATTCAAAAATTTATTAAAGCTAAATATTCATCAGAAATTTTATTTACAAAAGGAACTACAGAATCTATTAATTTAGTTGCTTCTAGTATTAGTCATTTTATAAAAAAAAATGATGAAATAATAATTTCACATATGGAACATCATTCAAATATAGTTCCATGGCAAAATATTTGTAAAATAAAAAAATCTGTATTAAAAATAATTCCTATTAATAAAAAAAGTGGTTATTTAGATTTACAAAAATTTGAATCTATATTATCAAAAAAAACAAAAATAGTTTCAATTAGTCATATTTCAAATGTACTAGGAATTATTAATCCTATTAAATATATTATAAATAAATCTCATGAATTTGGAGCATTAGTATTAATAGATGGAGCGCAAGCTATTTCAAATGTTTGTTTAAATATGCAAGATTTAGATGTAGATTTTTATGTATTTTCAGCACATAAAATGTATGGACCAACTGGTATTGGAATATTATACGGTAAAAAAAAAATATTGAAAAATCTTTATCCTTATCAATTTGGAGGAGAAATGATTAAAAATGTAAAATTATATAAAACAATTTATTCAGATTTACCATTTAAATTTGAAGCAGGAACTCCAAATATAGAAGGAATTTTTGTTTGGGGAGAAGCAATAGATTTTATAAAAGAAATTGGTATGATTAGTATGCAATCTTATAAAAAAGAACTTATAAAATATGCATTACAAATGTTAAATAGTGTAGATGGAATTTATGTATATGGAGAAAATAATAATTTATCAAAAAAATCTAGTATTATCTCTTTTAATATAAAAAATTTACATTGTTTTGATGTGGGGTCTATTCTAGATAGATTAGGAATTGCAGTTAGAACAGGTTATCTTTGTGCTCAACCTTTGGTAGATTTTTTTCAAGTTCCAGGAATGATTCGTATTAGTTTTTCAATATATAATACTTTTGAAGAAATAGATTATTTGTTCAAAAGTATATTGAAAGTAAAGAAATTATTAATACAATAAATAAAAAATTATGAACTATGCTATAGCTAAAATAAAAGGAAAGCAATTCAAACTTTTTGAAAAAAAGTATATATATGTTCCATTTTTTTATGAAAAAAAATTGGGAGAAAAATTAATTTTTAATCAAGTTCTTTTATTTTGTAAAAATGGAATGATAAAAATAGGAACTCCATTTTTGAAAGAAATAAGAATTCAAGTTGAAATTATAGAACATAAAAAAGGAAAAAAAATTATTGTTTTTAAGAAAAAAAGAAGAAAAGGGTATAAGAAAAAAAATGGATTTAGACCTATTTTTTCAAAAATTAAAATTATTTCTTTTTTAGAAAAATAAAATAAAAAATGGCTCAAAAAAAAGGTGCAGGTAGTTCTAGAAATGGAAGAGATTCTTCTGGAAGAAGATTAGGTATAAAAATATATGGAAATCAACGTATCATTTCTGGAAAAATAATACTTCGTCAAAGAGGAACTAAGTTCCATCCTGGAAAAAACGTAGGAATTGGAAGGGATCATACATTATATGCATTAAAAAATGGATTAGTCTTATTTAAGAAAATAAAAAATAATAGATCAATTGTTTCTATTATAGAAATGAATATAACAACTGGATAGTTCAAATTAGGATAGAACAACAGTTTCCTAAACTGTAAGTTGTGGGTTCGAATCCCTCTCCAGTTATTTATTTTACCTTTTTAGTGGTCTCAGCTGGACTTGAACCAGCGACTCCCTGATTATGAGTCAGGTGCTCTAACCAACTGAGCTATGAGACCTATTTAAATAAATAATTTTTATTTTTTTGAATAAATTTACTATTACAATTTTACATTATTATTATATTCATTACAAATTTTCTATTAAAATATCAAATAAAATATAACAATAAAAAATGAACGAAAATAAAATAAATGTTATTAAAAATGAAAAAATATATTCTATTTTTTTTGTTGAAATAGCAGAAATTTTAAACGAAGAAATTAAAATTAATTATAATAAAAATAATTTTTTAGTAACCTTAGTTTATCTTAATATTAATTATAATATGAATATAATAAAAGCTTACATAAATATTTATCCTTATTCAGAAAAAATATTAGTAAATAAAATATGCTCCAAATATAAAGTTTATAGAAAGTTATTATCTAAAAGATTAAGGTATCGTGTAAAAAAAATTCCTAGATTAAATATTTTTGTATTAAACAAATAAAATTATTACAAATAATATATTTTTAATGATTCAGATGTTTCTGTATTTGAAAAAATTTCTTTAGCTTCTTTCTCAAATTCTTTTATATTAGGAAATCTGTTTGAATAATGACCTAAAAGTAATTTTTTAACTTTTGCTTTTTTAGCAATATAAGCAGCTTGTCTAGCTGTAGAATGTCCAGTTTTTATTGCTCTATTTTCCTCTATTCTTAAAAATGTTGATTCGTGATATAACAAATCAACATTTTTAATATGTTCTATTATAGGAATATAATAAGATGTATCTGAACAAAATGCATAAGATAATATTTTTGGAGGATCAAATGTTAATTTTGAATTAGGAATTATTTCTCCATTTTCTATTTTTATGTCTTTTCCTAATTTAATATCTTTATAATCTATTATTCTAATAGAAGGTATTTTTTTTATTTCTTTTATATTTAGTTTTCTATTACTTTTTTTTTCTCTAAAAAGAAATCCATTAGTATAAATTCTATGTTTTAATGGAATAGAAAATATTTCTATTTTATCATTTTCCATAATTTTTTCTTTTTTTTCAGAATAAAGTTCAATATAAGTTATATAATATCTTAGTTTAGTGTAAGACCATTTAAAATGAATATTTATAATTTCTTTTAATCCTTTTGGTCCATAAATAATTAACGATTTTTCTCTTCCTAGCAAATGAAATGTAGATAATAAACCAATCAATCCAAAAAAATGATCACCATGTAAATGAGATATGAATATATGTATTATATTATTAAATTTAATTTTTGCTCTTCTTAATTGTATTTGAGTACCTTCTCCACAATCAATAAGAAAATAGAATCCCTTCATTTCCAAAATTTGAGCAGTAGAATGATGATGTTTATTTGTTGGTATAGAAGAATTACATCCTAAAATAGTTAATGAAGATTTTTTTTTCAATTTTAGAATTTATTCATTTTTCTCATTTTAAGTAAATAATAGAATCCTATTGTTAAAATAAATGATCCAATAACAAATACTGGCCAATGAAAAGGCTTGTCAATTCCAATATTATTTATATTTGATATGATATTATCATCTTTTACAGTATAAAAAACTCCAATTGTGGCTAAAGCGTTATTAAATATATGTAACAATATACAATCCATAATAGATGAAGTCATATAGTATATATATCCTATAAATGTTCCAATTAATATTCCTCCTACAAGTTGCCATGGATTCATATGTGTTAATCCAAATAATAATGAAGAAAATAATATAGCTTTCAATGGATGTATATTATTTTTTAACATTCCATTTAAAATTATTCCTCTAAATAATAATTCTTCACATATTGGTGCTAATAAAACTGTTGTTGAAAGAAATGGTATAGGATTTCTTACTTCTTCTTGTAAAAAAAAATTTATTTCTTTATACATATTTTCTAGGACATCTCCTCTTCTAGGAATTAATGAAGATAAATGATCATTTATAGTCATAATACTGAACATCATAATAAATATTACAATATAAACATGCCAGGGAGATACTTTCATAGATAAGTTTATAAAAATATTATTTTTTTGAATTTGATAAGAAATAATTAAAAATAGTAAAATAAAAGGGAAAGCATATGATATGGAAAACATTATTCCTTCATGAAGAGAAAAAGGATTAAGTAATTTTCTCAAAATTATATTAAAAAAATTTATCGTAATAAACGATATTACTAATAAAAAAGATTCTGTATAACTTATCTTAATATGTTTGAAATAATTTTTCATGTTCATAAAAAAAAAATTCTTCAATTTATATCACATAAAAATATATTTTTTTTATGAAAATTCATTATAAAAATTTTATTAAATTTTGAAATGTTTTTATTTTATAATTATAATTTTTTACAATCTTATGTTATCTTTTAATATAAAATCAATATTTATAAATTATAAAAAATTTATAAATTTAGATGTAGATACACATTCAAAAATATTTAATTATTCTAATTTATTAGAAACACTAAAAAAGTATAAAAAAATATGTTCTATTATTCCTGTAGGATTTTCTGTTGAAAAAAGAAAAATATTTAAAATAAAATGGGGAATAGGTAGAAAAAAAATTTTTATTTGGTCTCAAATGCATGGAGATGAAACTACAGGAACAAAATCAATATTTGATATTTTAAATTTTTTTTTAATTAATAATAATCATGAAATAGTAAAATTTTTTTTTAAAAATATTACTATTTCATTTATTCCTATGTTAAATCCAGATGGATCAGAATATTTTAAAAGAAGAAATTCTATAAATATAGATTTAAATAGAGATTTTATTCGTTTAGAATCTCCAGAAATTAAAATATTATTTAATGAAATAAATAAAGAAAATCCTCATATATTATTTAATCTTCATGATCAAAAAAGTATTTATAATGTTGGAAACAAAAGTTTTAATCCTGCAATATTATCTTTTTTATCTCCATCTACTAATAAAAAAGAAAATTATAATACTGTAAAAATGAAATCAATGGGAATGATATATGAAATATCAAAAGAAATAAAAAAAATATTACCAAATAATGCCTCAATAGGTAGATATTCTGATAAACATTATCCAAATGCAACTGGAGATTGTTTACAAAAAATGGGATATTCATGTATTCTTATTGAAGCAGGAAATTATTCTGGAGATGATAAAAAATATATTATTAGAAAATATAATACTATATCTATTATATTTGGATTTTATTTACTATCTTCTAATTATAAATTGGAAAAAAATTATAAAAATTATTTTTTTATAAAAAAAAATAAAAATATTTTATTGGATAAAATATATAGAAATATACAAATAAAAAAAAATAATTCTATATATCATGTAGATATAGGTTTAATGAATTTTGATAAATTCAATGTAAAAACTGGAATTGTTGAATCTGAAATGAAAATAGTTGATATAGGAGATTTATCAACTTTTTTTGCATATAAAGATATTATAGCATCGGAAAAAAAACTTTTTGTAAAAAAAGAAGTAAATAATCATGGATATCCAGAAATAGGAGATAAAGAAAAAAATTATAATTTTTTATGATTACAAACAGATAATTTTTTTCTATTTTTTCGTCTTCTTCTTGATATAATAATTCTACCATTTTTTGTCCTCATTCTTTTAATAAATCCATGAACGTTAACTTTTCTTCTATTGGAAGGCTGAAATGTTCTTTTCATAATTATTACAATTATTTAATTAATATCATTTTTACTTTCTTAGAAATAAAATTAATATTCCTATAAAAAATCCTATTAAAAAAAAAATACACGTTTTGCAATATTCATTTTTTATTAAAATTTAATTATATCTGTATTTTATTTTAAAATAAACAAAATTACAAATAATATATAATATATTAAAGTTTTTTATTTTTCTACTAGTTTTTAATCAAAAAAATTTTTTAATAAAATATGTATATAAAACAAAGAACTATAGCTGGAAAAATATCCTTTAAAGGATTTGGATTATATTATACTGAAAAAAAAATTACTGTTACAATAAATCCTGCTCCAATACATACAGGATTTTTATTTATAAGAACAGATTTAAAAAATAAACCATGCATAAAAGTAAATGTATCTTCTTTATTAGAAATAGAAAAAAATTTAGTATTAAAAAAAAATAATATAAAAATTTATACCACTGAACATATTATTGCTGCTATTAATGGTATGAATTTAGATAATATAATAATAGAATTAAATAACATGGAAGTTCCTATTTTAGATGGATCTTCAAAATTTTTTGTAGAAGAAATAGAAAAAGTTGGAATTATAGAGCAAAATGCAGAAAGAAAATATTTTTTTATAAAAGATTTTTTATCTATAAAAAATAAAAAAACAGGTGGAGAAATTATAACATCTCCTTCAAAAGAATTAGAAATAATAACTATAATAGATTTTGAATCAAACAATATAGAAACACAAAATGCTTTGTTTAAAAAAGAAAATCAATTTAAAAAAATTGCAAATTCAAAAATTTTTTGTGTTATACAAAAACATAAAAAAAATTGTTTTTATTCTTTATCTAACGAAATTGCTAAACATTTTTTATTAGATATTATAGGAATTTTAGCATTAGTTAATGTTAAAT
The DNA here is from genome assembly GCF_014252315.1 of Blattabacterium cuenoti. Classification (GTDB taxonomy): domain Bacteria; phylum Bacteroidota; class Bacteroidia; order Flavobacteriales; family Blattabacteriaceae; genus Blattabacterium; species Blattabacterium cuenoti_AI. The sequence continues at coordinate 569,235 of NZ_CP059216.1, read as the reverse complement.
TAAAAGGAAGAATAATTATTTATAATCCAGATAAATCTATTATTAAAAAATTATTAAATAATTTAACTGAAAAAATTCGTATATCAAAAATTAATAAAATTAAATATGTAGAAAAACAAACAATTTTTGATACAAAGAGTATTATGAATATTTTGCCTCATAAATTCCCATTTTTATTAGTAGATAAAATTATAGATTTATCAAAAAATCATATAACAGGAGTAAAAAATGTTACTATAAATGAATATTTTTTTACAGGTCATTTTCCAAATGAACCTGTTATGCCTGGAGTATTACAAATTGAAGCTATAGCACAAGTAGGAGGAATATTAATTTTAAGTCAATTTAGAAATCCAGAATTATATTCTACTTATTTAATAAAAATAGATAAAGTTAAATTTTTAAAAAAAATAGTTCCTGGAGATATAATTATATTACAAGTACATTTGTTAAATTGGATGAAAAGAGGTTTTCTTTATATGAAAGGATATGGATATGTAAACGAAAAAACAGTTGTAGAAGCAGAAATAATGGCAAAGATAGTTAAAAAATAAATAGTAAAAATATTTTTTGTATTTTACATTCAAAAAAATGAGTATTTTAATAAATAAAAATAATAAAGTAATTATACAAGGAATGACTGGAAAAGAAGGATTATTTCATGCTAGTCAAATGATTTCTTATGGAACAAATATAGTTGGAGGAGTAACTCCAGGAAAAGGAGGAAAAATTATAAATGATATACCAATATTCAATACTGTAGAAGATGCTGTATATAATACAGGTTGTGATGTAAGTGCTATTTTTGTTCCATATAATTTTGCATCAGATGCTATAATGGAATCTATTTATTCAGGAATAAGTATAATTGTTTGTATTACAGAAGGTATACCAATATCAGATATGATTAGAATTAAACAATTTTTAAAAAAAAAAAATAATTATTTGATTGGACCTAATTGTCCAGGTATTATATCTTCTGGAGAATCTAAGGTAGGTATTATGCCAAATTCTGTATTTGTAAAAAAAGGAAATGTAGGTATAATTTCTAGATCTGGAACATTAACATATGAAGCAGCAGATCAAATTATTAAAATGGGATATGGTATTTCTACAGCTGTAGGAGTTGGAGGGGATACTATTGTAGGAACAAATGTTAAAGATATATTAAAACTTTTTTTATATGATAAAGAAACAAAATGTATTGTAATTATTGGAGAAATAGGCGGAGAATCAGAGATTAATGCAGTTAAATGGATGAATAATAATAAAATAAAAAAACCTATAATAGGATTTATAGCAGGAAAAACAGCTCCAAAAGGGAAAATAATGGGACATGCAGGTGCAATTATTAATAAAAATATAGAAACCGCACAATATAAGATAAATATTATGAAAAAAAATGGAGTTAATATTGTACAATCTCCAGCAGAAATAGGTAAAACAGTTCATGATTTTATAAATGGATATTAAAAATAAATAATAAATGGAAAAAAAATTTTTATTAGTTGGGATAGGAAACCCAGGAAATAATTATTGTAGAACAAGACATAATTTTGGATTTTTTATTTTAGATAAAATTTCAGAAAAATATTCTTTACATTTTTCTAAAAAAAAATTGGGGGTTATATCAAAATTGAATTACATAGATAATATAATTTTTTTATTAAAACCATCTACTTATGTTAATTATAGTGGAAAATCAGTAAAATATTGGATAAAAAAAAAAATATATCATTAAAAAATATATTAATTATTTGTGATGATATAAATATAAAATTTGGAATTTTTCGTTTAAAAGAAAAAGGTGGAAGTGGAGGTCATAATGGATTAAAAAGTATTCAAAATGAAATAGGAACCAATAATTATGCAAGATTTAGATTTGGTATAGGTAATTGTTCTAATAATATAGAAAAACATGTATTAAGTAATTGGAAAAATAATGAAATTAACTTCTTATTTTCAAAATCAGATATAATTATAAAAATAATTTTATCCTTTATTACAAAAGGAATACAAAAAACAATGAGTTTATTTAATAATAAAGAATATACATTATAATTAATAAAAAATCTTGTAGGTTAACTTTTAGAATAGAATATAGTATCATTACATATGGTATAAACTTACTTTAATATAATAAAAATTAATAAAAATATATTATGATTCGTTATATACGTAATTTTTGTATTATTGCACATGTAGATCATGGAAAAAGTACATTGGCAGATCGTCTTTTAGAATTAACTAATACAGTTGATATAAAAGATAAAAATATGCAATTATTAGATAATATGGATTTAGAAAAAGAACGAGGAATAACTATTAAAAGTCATGCAGTACAAATGAATTATAAATATAAAAATCATATATATACTCTTAATTTAATTGATACTCCTGGTCATATAGATTTTTCTTATGAAGTTAAAAGATCTATTTCTTCTTGTGAAGGGGCTTTATTAGTTGTAGATTGTATAAAAGGAATACAAGCACAAACAGTTTCTAATCTATCTTTAGCTTTAAAAAATAATTTAGTAATTATCCCAGTATTAAATAAAATTGATTTAATAGATAATAATAATTATGGCAATATTATTGATGATATAATTAATTTATTAAAATGTAGTAAAAAAGATATCATACCTGCTAGTGCTAAAATTGGATTAGGAATTAGGAAAATATTAGAAAATATTATAATTAAAATACCTTTTCCAAAAGGAAATTCAAATAATCCATTACAAGCATTTGTATTTGATTCTATATATAATCCTTTTACTGGTATTGAGTTTTTTTTTAGAGTTAAAAACGGATGTATAAAAAAAGGACAAAAATTAAAATTTTTATCAACAAATAAAATATTTTATGCTAATGATATAGGATGTCTTAAATTAAAAAAAATATCTAAAGATAAAATAGAAGCTGGAGATGTTGGATATTTAATTTCTGGAATAAAAAATAATTTTGAAGTAAAAGTAGGAGATACAATAACAGATTTTTATCGATCTGCAAAAAATCCTGTTAAAAAATTTGAAGATATAAAACATATGGTTTTTGCTAGTATTTATCCTATTAAATATAATGAATATGAAGATTTACGTACTGCTATGGAAAAGCTTCAATTGAATGATGCTTCTATATACTTTAAACCAGAATCATCTTCAGCTTTAGGATATGGATTTCATTGTGGATTTTTAGGTATGCTTCATTTAGAAATAATTAAAGATCGTATAGAAAGAGAATATGGAATATCTGTAATTGTTACTATTCCTAATGTTTCTTATAAAATTTATACAAAAAATAAATCATTTTTTGTAAATGTTCCATCAAATTTTCCAGAATATGGAACTTTTAAAAAAGTAGAAGAACCTTATGTTCTTGTATCTATTATTACACAAAATAATGATATAGGAGACATAATCTCTTTATGCATGAAAAAACGTGGAATTATTATGGATCAAAATTATTTATCATCAGGAAAAGTTCAAATATCATTTGAAATGCCTTTATCAGAAATTATTATTGATTTTTATGATAAATTAAAAACAATTACCAAAGGATACGCCTCTTTTGATTATCAATTTATTGAATATAGAGAATCAGATTTAAGAAAGATTATTGTATTAATAAATAGAGAAAAAATAGAATCATTATCTATGTTGTCTCATAAAAGTAAATCAGAAATCTTAGCAAAAAAAATTTGTAAAAAATTATCAGCATTAATACCAAAACATCAATTTAGCATACCAATACAAGCATCTATATCTGGAAAAATTATTGCAAGAGAAACTATAAAATCTTTAAGAAAAGATGTAATTGGAAAATGTTATGGAGGAGATATAACTAGAAAAAAAAAATTATTGAATAAACAAAAAAAAGGAAAGAAAAAAATGCGTGAACTAGGAAAAGTCAATATACCATCATCTGCATTTATGACTTTTTTAAAAATTAAAGATTAAAAAATTAATTTAATTATAAAAATTTTAAAATATATATAAAAATATGTCTATTATAAGAATGGGAATTAATGGAATAGGTAGAATAGGAAAAATGGTTTTACTATCTGCTATTAAAAAGAAAAATATAGAAGTTGTATGTATAAACGATCTAATATCTATAGAATATCTAACTTATATAATAAAACATGATTCTGTTCATTACAATAATATAAATAAAAATGATGTATTTATTGAGGATAATAATTTAATTATAAATGGTAAAAAAATTATAGTTACTAATGAAAAAAATCCTGAAAATTTACCTTGGAAAGATTTGAATGTAGAATATATAGTAGAATCTACGGGATTTTTTTTAACAAAAAAACTATCTGAAAAACATTTAAATGCAGGAGGTAAAAAAATTATATTATCAGCACCACCTAAAAGCAATGACATTCCAATGTTTGTAATGGGAGTAAATCATAAAAATATAAAAAATAGTGATGATATTGTATCTAACGCTTCTTGCACAACAAATTGTTTATCTCCAATTGTAAAAGTTTTAAATGATAATTTTGGTATATCAAAAGGATTAATGACTACTATTCATGCTAGTACATCTACTCAAAAAGTAGTAGATTCATCTTCATTAAGAGATTGGAGATCTGGACGATCTTCATTGGTAAATATTATTCCTTCATCAACTGGAGCGGCTAATTCGGTAGGAAAAATAATTCCTAGTTTAGATGGAAAATTAACTGGAATGGCTTTTAGAGTTCCTGTTTTAGATGTATCTGTATTAGATTTTACTGTATGTTTAAAAAATTCTGCAAATTATGAAGATATTAAAAATTCTATGAAAAACGCATCAAATTCTGATTTAAAAGGTATATTAGGATATACAGAAGAATCTGTTGTTTCGACTGATTTTATAGGAGATGAAAGAATATCTATTTTTGATGCTAGTTCTAGTATTATGTTAGATAATAATTTTATAAAAATTATATCATGGTATGATAATGAATTTGGTTATTCTAATAAATTAATAGATCTTATAGTTTATATGAATTCAATAAAATAATTATTTTTTATGGTATAAAATTTAGTGAACTAATTATTTTTTGTTGTTTATTTGTTTTTAAAATATAACTTTTTAATCCATTACTTATCATTAAAAATGGAGATTTTATATATTTATTATAAATCAAAATTTGATCAAAAGTTTTTTTGTTTATAGTAGTATATAGTGATTTACACTCAATTAATATATATGGATTATTATTTGATTTAACTAAAATATCTATTCTTTTTTTACATAAATATTTGTTGATATATATAGAAAATTCTACCACAATATTTTTTTCTTTATATTTTTTTACTTTTTTTAGTAAAAAAATTATGTATTGTCGTACAACTTCTTCTTTTTTAAATAGAAAAAATTTTTTTCTAATTGTACAATATATATATACTTTTTTATTTATTTTTTTTAGTATTAAATGATTTTTAATAAAGAAGTTTATAGTATTATTAATATTATTAAACAAAATTTATAGTATAAAGTAATATGAAATTTAATAAAAAATATTATTTAAATAATAAAGATAAAATATATAATTGCATAATAATTGGATCTGGTCCAGCTGGATATTCTGCATCTATTTATGCTGCTAGATATGGATTAGATCCAATTATTTTTTTAGGTAATTTACCAGGGGGGCAATTAACAACTACAAATTATATTGATAATTATTTAGGATTTCCTAATGGAATTGATGGAAATGAATTTATGGATTCTTGTAGAAAACAAGCAGAACGTTTTAATGTAAAAATATTAAATGAATCCGTTACTGATGTTATATTATGTAATAAATTAGGTGGATTACATGAAATTTTTTATGGACATAATAACAAAATTTTAAGTAAAGGAATTATTATTGCTACAGGATCTTGTCCTAAGATAATTGGAATTGAAAAAGAAAAAGAATTATTAGGAATGGGAATTTCTTTTTGTGCTACTTGTGATGGGTTTTTCCATAAAAAAAAAGATGTAGCAGTAATAGGTGGAGGTGATACAGCTTTGGAAGAAGCTAATTATCTATCTGATATTTGTAATAAAGTTTATTTGATAGTGAGAAAAGATTATTTAAAAGGATCTGAAATACTACAAAATCAGATAATGAAAAAACGTAATATATATTTATTATTTAGGTCTACTATAAAAAAAATTATAGGAGATAATATTTTAAAAGGAATAGAAATTTTTAATAATAAAGAAAATAAATATTATACTAAATTAATTAGTGGATTATTTATTGCAATAGGAAATTTTCCAAATACAAAAATATTTATAAATAAAATAGATTTAGACAATAATGGATTTATTTTAACAAAAAATAAATCTACTTTAACTAGTAACCATGGTGTATTTGCTGCAGGAGATGTTCAGGATTCCAATTATAAACAGGCAATTACTTCTGCTGGAAGTGGATGTATGGCTGCTATGGATTTATATAAATATTTAAATCTTTTAAAAAGAAAATAATATATTTATGAAAAATTTTTTTGATTTTTTAGTTTCTTATTCCAAAAGATATGGATTTATTTTTCCATCTAATGAAATTTATGGAGGAATTAATGCTGTATATGATTATGGACAATATGGAGTTGAATTAAAAAATAATATTAAAAAATATTGGTGGGAATCAATGACTCAAGTTCATGAAAATATAATAGGAATGGATTCATCTATTTTAACGGATATTAATGTATGGAAAGCTTCTGGTCATTTGAAAAAATTTAATGAATTATTAATAGATAATAAAGATTCTAAAAAAAGATATCGTCCTGATATATTGATTGAAAATTATGTAAAAAAAAATTTTTCTAAAAATTTAGAAAAAAAAAATAAAATATTATCTAGATTATATTATTCTTTGAATAAAAAGGATTTTTTAGATATAAAAAAATTAATAAATCAATTACAAATATCTGATCCAGATAATGGTAGTAAAAATTGGACAAATATCCACTTTTTTAATATGATGTTTAAAATTAAGTATATAGAAAATTTATTTCTTCGTCCAGAAACTGCTCAAAATATATATTGTAATTTTAATAATATTAAAAAATCTAATAGAATAAATATTCCATTTGGAGTTGCTCAAATAGGAAAATCATTTAGAAATGAAATTGTTGCTAGACAATTTTTATTCAGATTAAGAGAATTTGAACAAATGGAAATGCAATTTTTTATTTCTCCTAAAAAAGAAGAAGAAAATAAATGGTATAATTATTGGAAAAAAATGCGTTTAAAATGGCATCTTGAACTAAACTTAGGAAAAGATAAATATAAATTATATAATCATCAAAATCTTGCTCATTATGCTAATTTAGGTGTAGATATACAATTTAAATTTCCTTTTGGATTTAAAGAATTAGAAGGGATTCATTCTAGAAGAGATTTTGATTTAAAACAACATGAAGTTTTTTCCAAAAAAAAATTAAGAATAGTTGAAAATAAAAATAATTATAGACCATATGTAATAGAAACTTCTTTAGGATTAGATAGAATGTTTTTATCTGTATTATCTTCTACTCTTAGTAAAGAAAAATTAGAAAATGGAAATGATCGTATAATTTTAAAATTACCTTTTTATTTGTCACCAGTAAAAGCTGCAATATTTCCATTAGTAAACAAAAATGAACTTTCAAAGTTAGCAAAAAAAATATTCAATGATTTAAAAATTGAATATAAAGTTGAATATGATTCTAAAAGTTCAATAGGAAAATTATATCGTAGACAAGATGCTATAGGTACTCCATTATGTTTTACAGTTGATTATGAAACTATAAATACAAATACTGTAACTGTACGTTATAGAGATAGTATGAAACAAGAACGAATTCATATAAAAAAAATATCTAAAAAAATAGAAGAAATAACTAGTATGAAAAATATATTGAAAAATATATCTTCCAATATAGATTAAATTTTATCTCTTATTTCTGCTTTAAATTCTTTTTTTAATAGAAATTTTATTTCATTTAATGAATCATTAATAATTTTATTTGTTAATGTTTTTTTTTTGTTTTCAAAAAAAAAGCTAGCGGTATAAGATTTTTTTTTACTAGAAATATTTTGTCCTTCATATATATCATATATATGTACTATTTTAAAATATTTATTTTTTTTGCTGTTAATAAATTTGTTTATACTTTCAAAAGTAATATTTTTATCTATTAAAAAAGATAAGTCTCTTCTAGAAATTGGATATTTTGATATTGTATCATATGTGATATAATTATTTTGAATAATAGAAATTAAATATTCCCAATTTAATTCAGAATAAAATATATTATAATTTTTATTAAAAAAATTATTTACTATTCCAATTAACAACAACTCTTTTTTATTATATGAAATAGATAAACAATTATCTAATATAGGATGTCTATTAACAAATGATTGTGTATAATCAAAAATACCAACTCTATGAAAAATTTGTAAAATAACGTTTTTTAAATAAAAAAAATTATTTATTTTCATTTTTACATTATTTATTTTTTGCGATATAATTATTCCAAGTATTGTTTTTTCAAATAATTGTAATTTTTTTTTATAATATATCTTTCCTAACTCAAATAATTTAATTAGTTTATTATTTATAATAACTTTATTATGACTATAATTATATTTTATACAATCTATCATACTAAATATTAAACTTGATCTCATTATTTGATTTTTATTATTAATAGAATTAACAATATTTAATTCTTTTATATTAAAAAAAGAATTAATAAGTAATTCTTTTTTTGAATAATTTCTTATTGCATAAGAAATTATTTCTTGAAATCCATTTCCAATTAATTGTTCATAAATAATTTTTTGTATTTCAAATTCTTCTTTATAAAATGTTTTTTGAATTAAAGGTGTTTTAATATAATCATTTGTTTTTATATTATTTATTCCATAAATACGTAAAATCTCTTCTATTAAATCTATTTCTCTTTTTATATCTATTCTACATGTAGGAATAGAAACAATTATGTATTCTTTATTTTCTTCTTTTATAGATATATCAAGTAATAATAATAATTTTTTTATTATGTTATTTGAAATATTTTCTCCAATAATTTCTAATACTCTTTTATATCTTAATTTTATTATAGTAGGTTTAATTTTTTTTGGATAAAAATCTACAATATTAGAAAATTTTATATGATAACTATCTGAAGATATAATATTTTTAATTAAAAAAATTATTCTATATAATACATAAGTAATTTGATTAGGATCAATTCCTTTTTCTAAAAAAAATTGATTTTTTGTATGAATTGAATACTTTTTTTTTAAAAAAAATACTAAAGAAGGAGGTAAACATATAATTCCTAAAAAAATATTATTAGTTTTTTTATGTACAATTCCATTTTTTATATGATTTAATATTCCAGCTATAGATAAAACATTTTTTTCATCAGATATTACTATATCATTTTTATCTATATATCTTAATATATTATCTTCAGATTTAAATTGTATTTTTTCATTTAACTTTTTTATAAATATTTTTTTACCATTTATTTGATCTGAATCAAATAAATGTATAGGAATTCCTAATTCATAAATTACAAAATTTACTATATCTGTAATATTATTAATAGATTTAATACCTATTGATTCAAGTTTTTGAATTAACCATTTAGGAGAATAATCTATTTTTAGATTAGAAAAAGATAATCCAGAATATCTTATACATTTTTCTTTTTCTTCAAAAAAAACAGAAATATTGTTTGAAAAAAATTTATTATTTTTTAATATTTTTAATTTTTTAATTTTTATATCATTATATCCATTAAATTTTAATTTTGAATACAAATTTTTTGCTATACTATAATGATTTGTTGTATCATTTCGATTAGGTATTGAATCTATATTAAAAATTATATCATTATTAATAGTTTCAGTATATTTTACTGTTATTCCTATGTTTGTTAATATTTCAGATATTTCATATTCGTTAAAATTTATAGGATATAAATATTCTTTTATCCAGTTGTATGATATTTTCATATTTATATTATAAAGAGTTATGAGTTAATATAATTTAATATTTGTTTTTATATAACTTTAAATTTAAAATTTGTATTAAAAAAATAAAATAGCGTGAGGGGGAATTGAACCCCCGACCTCTGGGTTATGAATCCAACGCTCTAACCAATCTGAGCTACCACGCTTTTAAATAATGATATATTTTTATTTATTTTTCTAAATTTAAATATATATTTCTAATAGTTTATATAATGAATATTGATTTAAGTAGTTTAAGAAAAAATTACAAAAAAAATTTATCAGAATATAGCATACAAAAAAATCCTTTTCAACTGTTTCATAATTGGTTTCAAAAAGAAAAATTGATTCATAAAAATGAAAATTTAAATCAAGAAATTAATGCTATGTCTTTATCTACAATAGGAATTGATGGAAGTCCGGATACAAGAATTGTATTACTAAAAGAATATTCAAATAAAGGATTTGTATTTTATACTAATTACCTTAGTATTAAGGGAATATCAATTAAAAAATTTCCAAAGGTTTGTCTTTCATTTTTTTGGGAAAAAACAGAAAGACAAGTTATTATAAAAGGAATAACTTATAAAATAAATAAAAAAAAATCAGATGAATATTTTGATAAAAGACCTAGAGAAAATAAAATAGGATGTTGGTCTTCAAAACAAAGTTCTATTATTCCTTCTAGGAAATATTTAATAAATAAATATAAAAAATGGGATAAATATTTTACAAAAAAAAAATTAACTCGTCCATTCTACTGGGGAGGATATATTGTAGATCCATATAAAATGGAATTTTGGCAAGGATCATCCAATAGACTTCATGATAGAATAGTCTATAAACTAATAGAAAACAAAGAATGGATTATACAAATATTATCACCATAATCATAAATAAAATAATGGAGATAAAATTTAATTAATAAATTTTATCTCATTATTTTATATTAAAATATTTATAATTTTGTTAATTCAGCTCCTATTTTAAATTTTGCTACTTTTTTTCCCGGAATATATATTTTTTTTCCTGTTCTAGGATTAACACCGTTTCTTGGATTTCTTTTTACTACAGTAAATGTTCCAAATCCGACAAGAGTAACCTTATCTCCTTTTTTTAAACATTCAATTACTGTTTTAATAAATGCATCTGTAAAACTTTTTGCTTTTATTTTTGTTATTCCTGTTTTTTCTGCAATAGAATTAACTAATTCTGTTTTATTCATGTTTTATTTTTTTTTAAAAATATATATACAATATAACAAATAACTTATACTACTTATTTATTTTCATTCAACAAATATATTTTTTCTTTTTTTTATTCCATTGATAAAATTTTTTACATTCATTTTTTTTTTCCCTTCTATTTGACATTCTATAATATAAATAAAACCTTCTTTAACTGATATTAAAATATTATCAATATCTATAATAACCTTCCCTATAGGAAAAATATGATTTTTTATTTTCTTTTTTGCAAGAAAAATCTTAAATCTAAAAGGTTTCGAATTAATAAATAGAAATGTCCATGCAGTAGGAATAGGACTAAGCCCTCTTATTTTGTTATATATAGAATTTACTGATTTATTCCATTTAATTCTACAATTTTTTTTAAAAATTTTAGGAGCATATTTTAATGGATATGAGTAAATATTTTTTTTACAATAAATATTATCATTATTCAATATTTTATTTAAACTATTAACAATTATATATTTACTAATATATTCTAATCTATTTTGTAACTGTCCTGCAGTTTCATTTTCTTTTATATTTATTTCTTGTTGTAATATTATTTTACCAGAATCTATTTTTTCTTCTATAAAAAATACAGTTATTCCAGTTTTTTTTTCTCCATTTATAATAACCCAATTAATTGGAGCAGCTCCTTTATATTGAGGTAATAAAGATGGATGCAAATTTATTGTTCCTAATTTAGGATAAATCCAAACTACTTTTGGTAAAATTCGAAATGAAACAACAATTTGTATGTCTGCATTCCATATTTTTATTTTCTCTAAAAATTTGTTATCTGAAAGATTTTTTGGTTGTAAAAATGGAATTTTTTTTTCTAAAGCATATTTTTTTACAGGAGAAAAATTTTTTTTATGATCTGGAATTGTAATTATTCCAATAATATTATACTTTTTATTATATAATTCTTTTAATGTAGATAAAGAAAATTTATTAGATCCCATGAAAATAATTTTTGGAAATTTTTTCATATAAATTATTTGTAATTTAAATGCACTATTTTTATCTTTATTATTTTACTTAATAAAATAATAAAAATGTTTGATTATTTGAATTGATTTTTTTGAAAATCAAAAACATAAATATATATATTACTTTTTATTTATTTGTTTTTAACATTAATGATTGTTATGTATTGGACTCTAGAATTAGCATCTCATTTAGAGGATGCTCCATGGCCAGCAACAAAAGAAGAGTTAATTGATTTTGCTGTTAGAACTGGCGCTCCTCTAGAAGTAGTAGAAAATTTACAACAATTGGAAAATGGTGATGGAGAAATTTTTGAATCTATAGAAGATATTTGGGCAGACTATCCTCGTGATGATGAAGATTTTTATTGGAATAGAGATGAGTATGAACTTTGAATAATTCTCATATTTATTAATCAATGAATTTTATTAAAAAAATATTAAATAAATTTTTTTTAAATAAAAATGAAAAAGATCTGAAAGAAATTGGTATAACTTTAGATAAAATTAAAGATAAAAAAAAAGAAATCAGTTTATTATCAGATAATGAATTAAGAAATAAAACTATTTATTTAAAAAATATTGTTCAAGAATCATATAAAGAATTTTTTATACAAAAACAAAAATTATTAGAAAAATTAAAAAAAAATAATTCTATTCATGAAATAGAAAAAATTTTTCTTAAAATAAAAGAAATAGAAAATAAATCGTATGAAACAGAACAAAAAATTTTACTAAAAATTTTACCTGAATCTTTTGCTATTATTCAAGAAACAGCTAAACGTTTTAAAGAAAAAAAAAGAATTGTAGTAAAATCTACATCTTTTGACAAAGAATTATCAAAAATTAAACCATATGTTTGTTTAATAAATGGAAATACTATATGGCATAATATATGGAATGTATATGGTAATCCTATAGTTTGGGATATGGTTCATTATGATGTTCAATTAATAGGTGGAGTTATATTACATAATGGAAAAATAGCTGAAATGGCAACAGGAGAAGGAAAAACATTTGTGGCAACTTTATCTGCTTATTTAAATGCTTTATCTGGAAAAGGAGTACATATAGTAACTGTTAATAATTATTTATCTAAAAGAGATACAGAATGGATGGCGCCTTTAATGGAATTTCATGGATTAAGAGTAGATTGTCTTGATTATTATCCTTCTATTGATATTAACATGAGAAAAAAAGCATATAATGCTGATATAACTTATGGTACTAATAATGAATTTGGATTTGATTATCTTCGTGATAATATGGTTGGAAATAAAGAAGATTTAGTACAAAGAAATTTAAATTATGCGATTATAGATGAAATAGATTCTGTATTAATAGATGAAGCACGTACTCCTTTAATAATATCTGGACCAATTGATCCCAATAAAGATAATAAAAAAGAATTTGAAATTTTTAAATATAAAGTAGAAACACTAGTAAATAAACAAAATTTGATAATTAATAGTATTTTACAAGAATCTAAAATATTAATTAATAATGGAGATAATAAATTAGGTGGATTTAAATTATTTCAAGCATATCGTGGTCTTCCTAAGAAAAAATCTTTAATAAAGTTTTTAAGTAAAAAAAATATACGATCACTTTTACAAAAAATTGAAAATCAATATATACAAGATCATGGAAAAGATATGTATAAAGTTGATAATACTCTTTATTTTGTAATAGATGAAAAAAATAATACTGTAGAATTAACTGATAAAGGAATTGAATTTTTATCAAGAAATATGAATAATGAAAAATTTTTCGTTTTACCAGATATTAATACAGAACTTTATGAAATAGAAAAAAAAAAATTATCTAAAGAAGAGGAAATAAGAGAAAAAGATATTATTCTTAAAAATTTTTTAGTTAAATCACAAAGAATTCATGTAATTCATCAATTACTTAAAGCATATACTTTATTTGAAAAAGATGTTGATTATGTTATTTTAAATAAAAAAGTTAAAATAGTAGATGAACAAACAGGTAGAATAATGGAAGGAAGAAGATATTCAGATGGATTACATCAAGCTATAGAAGCAAAAGAAAATGTTAATATAGAACATTCTAGCCAAACTTTTGCAACTATAACTTTACAAAATTATTTTAGAATGTATAAAAAAATATCTGGAATGACAGGAACTGCTGAAACAGAATCTAGTGAATTCTGGCATATTTATAAACTAGATGTAGTAGTTGTTCCTACTCATAAACCAGTACGTAGAATAGATTTACAAGATTTAGTATTTAAAACAAAAAGAGAAAAATATAATTCTATAATTAATAAAATAATTAATTTATCCAAAAAAGAAAAACGTCCTGTTCTTGTTGGAACTACTTCTGTTGAAGTTTCAGAATTATTAAGTAGAACATTAAAATTTAGAAAAATAAAACATAGTGTTTTAAATGCAAAACTACATGATAAAGAGGCTGATATTATATCAAAAGCAGGGTTATCAGGATCTGTAACAATAGCTACAAATATGGCTGGAAGAGGAACAGATATAAAATTATCAAAAGAAGTAATTGATAATGGAGGATTAGCTGTAATAGGAACAGAAAGACATGATTCTAGAAGAGTTGATAACCAATTGAGAGGAAGATCTGGTAGACAAGGTGATCCTGGTAGTACTCAATTTTATATTTCATTAGAAGATGATTTGATTAGATTGTTTTTTGATTCAGAAAAACTTTCAAAGTTAATGGATAAATTTGGGCATAAAGAAGGTGATATTATTCAACATCCATTATTAACAAGATCTATTGAAAAAGCACAAAAAAAAATAGAAGATAATAATTTTGGAATTAGAAAACGTTTATTAGATTATGATGATGTAATTAACAAACAAAGAGAATTTATTTATAATAAAAGAAAAAATGCATTATTTGGAAATGAATTACATATAGATATATCTAATATGATATATAATTTATTAGATATTATGATTCCAATTAATAGGTCAATGGATAATTTACAAAATTTGGAAATAGAATTATACCATATTTTTGGAATAAAATATGTAATAAAAAAAAATAATTTTTATGAATGTAAAGAAAATGATTATGTTGATAAAATTCATCAATTGTTAATTAATTATTATAAAAAAAGAAAAATAAACATACTTGATCATTATATTAAACCATTTATACATAATATTAATATAGAATTATATAAAATACAAGTTATTTTTACTGATGGATTTAAAAATATTACTTGTACATCTGATTTAAAAATTTTTAATAAAACTAATGGATTATCTATATTTTCTATTTTAGAAAAGAAAACTATACTATATTTTTTAGACGATAAATGGAAAGAACATTTAAAAGAGATGGAGAATTTACGATTTTCAGTTCAAAATGCAGTTTTTGAACAAAAAGATCCTCTTATAGTATACAAACAAAATGCTTTCAATTTATTTCAAGAAAGAATATACGAAATAAATAAAAAAATTATATCTTTTTTATTTAAATCTAATTTATTAATAAATAAGATTTCATGTATCACTAAAAAAAAATTTGGAAGAAATAATAGAATTAATATTCGTCATTTGATTACTGGAGAAAAAAAGAATATTAAATTTAAACAATCAGATTTATTTTTAAATAAAGGAGAATGGATTATAGAAGATAATGATATATAAAAATTTTTTATGAAAAAAGTAAATTATATGTTTTTTTTATAATTTTTTTTATCAAACTAACTATATTTACTTATATAAGTATAAGCTTATGGTCTTTTAATAAAAATTATAATTCCATTGAAAAAATTCCATTTAATAATTTTTGTGTAGTATTAGGTACTTCTAAGTATTTACCTGGAGGTAAATTAAATTATTTTTTTAAATATAGAATGGATGCTGTATATTATCTTTTTATAAAAAAAAAAATAGAATATATTATTGTAAGTGGAGATAACAGAGAAAAAAATTATAATGAACCAAAAATGATGAAAAAAGAATTAACTAAAATGGGAATTCCTCCTCATATGATATATGAAGATTTATATGGAATTGATACTATTTCTTCTATTGAAAGAGTACATAAAATTTTTAATAAAAAAAAATTTACAATTATATCTCAAAAATTTCATAACGAAAGAGCTATTTTTATTGGAAATTGTTTAGGATTAGATGTTATAGGATTTAATGCTAAAAATATATCTATTTCTAGTAGAATATATTTAAGAGAAATTTTTGCTAGAATAAAGGTTTTTTATGATATATTATTTTATTTGTATTAAGAATAAAGTAAAAATTCTTTAAATATTTTTTCATTATTACATTTTCTTGTATCTACTTCTAATAAAAATGGATTATTAAATTTTTTCCAGAAAAAAAATAAAATTTTTTTTAATTTATTATAATTATCTACTTTTTTGTAATTCCAATTATGCATTTCACATAATTTTTTAGCTGAATGATTGTGCTTTGTTTCTAAAAAATTTAATGTTTTTTTAGGAATTTTATTTTCCGATATAATTTTAAAAATATTTCCTTTTCCATTATTAATTAATATAATTCTAAAATTATTTGGAGTATAATTATTAAATAAAGCATTACTGTCATAAAAAAAACTTATATCTCCAATAATTAACGTAACAATTTTATCACTATTTATAGAATATCCTATAGCTGTTGAAACACACCCTTCTATTCCTGAAGTTCCACGATTACAATATGATTTTATTTTATTTTTTTTATTATTAAAAAATTGATAATATCTTATTATCATACTATTTCCTAATTGTAAAATGGATCCTTTAGGAACCATAGAAAAAATAAGAAATAGTGAATTTAAATCAGAAAATCTTTTTTCTTTTTTAAGAAAAGATTTTTGCTTTATTATTTTTTTATTTAAAATAGTTTTCCAATTATTTCTATAATTGGATAAAACACAATATTTACTATTTGTAATAATATGAAAAAATGATTTAGGATCAATAGGAAAATAACTTGTTAAATTATAATATGTATCTGGATAATTTTTGCAAAAACATTCACCAATATGCCAATGATACTTTGGCGGATATTTTCTTAAATATAATTTTATTTTTTTTGATATAATGTTTATACCAAATGTCAATAAAATTTGAGGTTTTAATTTTTTCCATTTTTCAATATTCATTCCAAATAATACATAATCTATATTTGAAATAAACATATTATCATATAGATGAGATGTTGTTTCTGCAAAAACAATAGTAGATGAATCTAAACTTATTTTTTTTATAATTTTATTAAGATTAATTATATCATCATAATTATTTAATCCTAATAAAATCATTTTTTTTTTACATTTGTTCCATATAATTATTTCTTTATAAAGATTATCAATTTTTTTTTTTGTAAAAAAAGTTTTTATAATAGTAGGTTTTATTTTTAGTTTATTAGTTCTTTCATAAAGAGGTTCAGAAAAAGGAATGTTAATATGTATAGGTCTTTTTGTTATAATACAACTATTAATAGATTCATTAATTAACTTATTATTATACCATAATCCATTTTTTGATTCATCTTCAGTAAGTTGAACAAATTTTTCTACATGATTATTAAAAATATTTTCTTGATAAATAGATTGTCCTTCAAAAATATCTATAATTTCTTTAGGACGATCTGCTGTAATAATTATAATAGGTATCTTTTGATAAAAAGCTTCAGTTATAGCTGGATAATAATTTACAACAGATGATCCAGATGTGCAATTAATTACGACAGGTTTTCTAGATTTTTGAGCAATACCTAATGCAAAAAAAGCAGCACAACGTTCATCTATAATACTATAAGTTTTAAATGTTTTATCTTGCGTGAAATGTATAATAATAGGAGCATTTCTAGATCCTGGTGATATAACTATATTAAATATATAATTTGCTTTTAATATTTCTCCTAATATTTGTACAACTTTTTTATTAGAATAAAACATAAATAATTAATAAATTTTTATATTATACTAATCCACCACTTACATTTAATACTGATCCAGTTACATAACTAGATAAATCTGATGCAAGAAATAAAACACAATTTGCAACTTCTTGAACATATCCTGGTCTATTTAACGGAATATTTTCTATCCATTTTTTTTTTATATAATTATTAAAATGATTATTCATATTTGTCAATATATAACCTGGAGCAATAGCATTACAACGTATATTTATTTTTCCAAACTCTTTTGCTACAGATTTAGTAAATCCTATAATTCCAGCTTTGGAGGCTGCATAATTAGATTGTCCATAATTCCCTGTTATTCCAACAATTGAACTCATATTAATAATATTTCCTTTTTTTTGTTTTATCATGGAATAATAAATTGTATATTTAGTAATATTAAATACAGAGTAAAGATTTGTTTTAATTACATCAATCCATTTATCTTCCGACATTCTTATTAAAATAGAATCTCTTATAATACCAGCATTATTTACTAATATATCTATATTTCCATTTTTTTTACAAACATCTCTAATGAAATCTTTTGAAGAATTTAAATTTGATAAATCTACCTTATATCCTATTGCTGATCCACTAAATTCTAATTCTAATTCTTTTGATATCTTTTCTGAAGACAAAAAAGTAAATATAACTTTAGCTCCATGTTTTACTAATGTTTTTATTATAGATTTACCTATTCCCCCAGTTCCTCCTGTAACTACAGCTAATTTTTTTTTTAAAAGTTTCATAAATTTCTTTATTAATTATTTTAAACATTAAATTTGTTTGATCTCCTATTGATAGGCAATTATTTATTTCTATATGATCTGCAGATTTTATTAGAGGAAAATATTTTCTACAAATATCTATTTCATCTCTAATTATAATATTTTTTTTTATTTTTTCATAAGATATTGATTCAAACCCTTTTTTTAAAAAATATTTATATTTTCTATAGGATCTAATATCTATAGGACTTTTTATAAAAAATTTTAAATTTGAATCAGGAAACATATAATTTCCAATATCTCTACCATCAATTACAAATCCTTTATTCTTATTTATAATATTTTTTTTTATAATTTTTGTAACAATATTTCGTATTTCTGGAATTCTAGCTATAAAAGCTACTTTTTCTGTAACATTTATTGATCTAATTTTATTACGTACATTTTTTTCATTTAAAAAAATATCATTATCAAATATTTTATAATTCCAACAAATTTTTATATTTATATTTTTTACAAAAGGAATAAAATTTTTTATATTCCACAAATTACTATTGAAAACATTTTTGTTAATAGCTAACAAAGTAATACATCTATAAATAGATCCAGTATCTATATATTTAAAATTAAATTTTTTAGCAATTATTTTTGATATAGTACTTTTTCCAGAAGATGATAATCCATCTACAGCTATAATAATATTTTTTTTATTCATAAATTTATACAATACTTATATGATAATAATTTATAAAAAAGTTTAACTGTTAAAAAATCTGTAGAAAAATCTTTTTTAAAAGGTAATAATTCTACAATGTCAAATCCTATTACATTTTTTTTTTTTAAAACTTTTTTTAATAGTTTTAAACTTGTATACCAATCTAATCCTCCTGGTTCAGGAGTTCCAGTTGCAGGAGCTATACTAGGATCAAAAACATCTATATCTATACTAATAAATACATAATTAGATAATCTTTCAATAACTTTATTTATCCAATATTTATCTGAATGTATATCATGCATATAGAATATATTATTTTTTTGAATATATTTTTTTTCTGTTATATCCATACTTCGTATTCCTACTTGAACCAATATATATTTTTGAGAAGCTTCATACATTGAACATGCATGATTATATTTAGATCCTTGATATATTGGCCTTAAATCTGTATGAGCATCCATATGAAGAATGCTAATATTAGAATATTTCTCTCCAAATGCACGTATACTACCTATGGATATAGAATGATCTCCTCCAATAAGAGTAACAAATTTATTTTTCATAATAAATTTTTTTGTAGTATCATATACTTTATTAACCATTTTTATTGGATAATTTGATTTTATATCAATAAATGGAGCAGTAAATATTCCTTTTCTATATACTTCAAAATTTGTTTCAATATCATATAATTCTATATGATTTGATGCAGATAAAAATGCTTTTGGTCCATATTTTGATCCTTTTCTCCATGTTTGTGTATAATCATATGGAACTGGAATAATTACTATATTAGAATTTTCTAAAGTAGAGTATTCTTTAGATATGTTAGAAAAAGTATTTAACATTATTTTTTATATCCTAATATTTTCAATATTTCTTTATAATTCTGAAATTTCCTAAATATTCTGTATTTTAATTTTCTTTTATTTTTATTATCCTTATCTATTAATATATGAATAGGTTGAGGCATTAAACAATGATGAACGCCGCCATATCCACTAATTGTATCTTGATAAGCTCCAATATTAAAAAATCCTATGTATAATGGAATATTGTTCCTATAACAAGGAAGATATATTGCATTTATATGTTGTTCAGAATTATAATAATCATCACTGTCGCAAGTTAATCCTCCTAAAAAAACTCTTTCATAAAAATCATTCCAACGATTAATAGCCATCATTATAAATCTACTACTTATAGCCCAAGTATCAGGAAGTGTAGTCATAAAAGAACTATCAATCATATTCCACTTTTCTTTATCATTTTGACGTTTTTGACTTAATATTTTATATAAAATACCACCACTTTCTCCTACTGTATATGTACCAAATTCTGTATATATATGAGGTTCTTGAACTCTTTCTTTCTGACAAAATTTTTTTATTTGATATATAATTTCGTTTATCATATATTCATAATCATATTTAAAAGACATAGATGTTTTTATAGGGAATCCTCCTCCTATATTTAAAATATTTAATCCTGGAGATATTTTTTTTAATTCAGCATAAATCTGTAGGCATTTAAATAATTCATTCCAATAGTAAGCGCTATCTTTTATTCCTGTATTAATAAAAAAATGTAGCATTTTTAAATTTACTTTTGGATTATTTTTTATTTTGTTTAAATAAAATATAATAATGTTTTTATATCCAATTCCTAATCTAGAAGTATAAAATTCAAATTTAGGTTCTTCTTCAGAAGCAATTCTAATTCCTAATTTAAATGGATTATTAATAATTGAACTTAGTTTTTCTAATTCTTCATAATTATCAAGAACAGGAATAGTATTATAAAATCCATTATTTATAAGTTCTGATATGTTATTTATATAATTTTTAGTTTTAAATCCGTTGCATATAACTTCAATTTTTTTGTCTATTTTATTATTTTTATAAAGATTTTTTACAATTTCTATATCATAAGCGTATGAAGTTTCTATACTAATATTATTTTTTATTACTTCTTCTAAGATAAACGAGAAATGAGAGCTTTTTGTGCAATAACAATAAGTATATTTATTATTATATCTATTATAATTAATTGCTTTTTTAAACCAATTTTTTGCTTTTTTTATATTTTGAGATATTTTTGGTAGATATGTAAATCTTAATGGTGTTCCGTATCTTTGTATAAGATTCATTAATGGTATACCATGAAATTCTAGTAGATTATTTTTAATAGAAAATTCCTCTGTAGGAAAATCAAAAGATTGATCTATTAAATCAATATAACGAATTTTCATTGAACTAAAATTATTTTTTTTTATTATTTTTTGATATTAGAAATTTTTTCAAAAATACGTTTATTTCACCGTTCATTACAGATTGAATATCTGTAGTTTCATAATTTGTTCTTAAATCTTTTACTAATTTATAAGGATGCATAATATAATTACGTATTTGAGATCCCCATTCTATTTTCTTTTTTTCAGATTTTATTTCTTCTTTTTTTTTATTTATTGTTTTTATTTCCATTTCTAATAATTTAGATTTTAAAATATATAAAGCTTTTTGTTTATTTTGTATTTGAGATCTAGATTCAGTATTTTCTATTACAATTCCTGTAGGAATATGACGTAATCTAACTCCAGTTTCTACTTTATTAACATTTTGGCCCCCAGCACCACTAGATCTAAATGTTTCCCATTGAATTTCTGAATTTTTTATTTTTATATTAATTTTATTATTTACAACTGGATGTACATATACAGATGAAAATGAAGTATGTCTTTTTGAATTATTGTCAAATGGAGATATTCTTACTAATCTATGAACACCATTTTCTCCTTTTAAATATCCAAATACATTTTTTCCATTTACTTTTAATATAACAGATTTTGTTCCAGTTATATCTCCTGGTAAATAGTGTATTTTTTTTATTGAAAAATTATTTTTTTCTGCCCACATAAAATACATTCTCATTAACATAGAAGTCCAATCACAACTTTCTGTTCCTCCTGCTCCAGAAGAAATTTGTAAAATAGCATTTAAAGAATCTTCTTTTTCTGTAAACAAATTATTTAATTCTATTGATAATATTAACTTATTGAGTATATTCAATTGTTTAATAAATTCTTTTTTTATATTTTCTTCTTTATAAAAAGAATAAATGACTTTTAATTCTTCAAACTCATTTTCAATTTTTGAAAAATCTTTAATATGTTTTTTCATATCATGAATATCTTTTATTATATCCATTGATTTTTTTTTGTTATTTTGGTTTTTCCAAAAGTTATGATCAGATATTTTTTTTTGTTTTTCATTAATATTTTTTTTTAATTCATCTATTTTTAACGATTCTTTTATTTTACGAATTTTCTCCGATAAATTTTTAATTTCTTCTTTTTTTATCATAAAAAACGAAATTAAATATAAGTTTCAAAACTTGCTTTAATCATAAAAATTTTTTTATATTTATATTGTTTATTTTAATACTTAATTGGTCATTTAGAGTAGAATGAACAATTTTATTATTATGAATTTTAATAAGTTTACAATAAAGTCTAAGGAAATTATACAAGAAGCACAAAATATAGCATTTAATGAAAGACAACAATCTATTGAAAATGCTCATATTTTAAAATCAATGTTAAGTATTGAGAAAAATATAATTCCTATTATAATTAAAAAATTAGGAATTAATACATATTTAATTAAAATTGGATTAGATCGTATTATATCTTCTTATTCTAAAATAATTAATGATGAATCTATTAATCAATATTTTAGCTCAAATGTAGCAACAATGCTTAATATAGCTGAAAATTATACTAATTTATTAAAAGATAAATTTATATCTGTTGAACATATTTTATATGGAATTTTTATGACTTCTGATAAAACGTCACAGTTATTAAAGAATCAAGGAATTACAGAAAAAGATATAAAAATAGCAATTGAAAATGTTAGAGAAAAAAATGTAAACATAAATTTTTCTTATAAAACTTTGGATAAATATGCTAAAAATTTAAATGATTTAACATTAAAAGGAAAATTAGATCCAGTAATTGGAAGAGATGAAGAAATACGAAGAGTATTGCAAATTCTTTCTAGAAGAACAAAAAATAATCCTATTTTGATAGGAGAACCAGGTGTAGGAAAAACAGCTATTGCAGAAGGATTAGCATATAGAATTATTAATAGAGATATTCCAGATAATTTAAAAGATAAAAAAGTATATTCTTTAGATATGGCTTCTTTAATTGCTGGTGCAAAATACAAAGGAGAATTCGAAGAAAGACTTAAATCTGTGATAAAAGAAGTAACTAATTCAAATGGAAATATTATATTATTTATAGATGAAATTCATACTTTAGTAGGAGCAGGAGGTGGAGATGGATCTATGGATGCAGCTAATATATTGAAACCTGTTTTAGCAAAAGGAGAATTGAGAGCAATAGGATCTACTACATTGAATGAATATCAAAAGTATTTTATGAAAGATAAAGCCTTAGAAAGAAGATTTCAACAAGTATATGTTGATGAACCATCAATAGGCGATGCAATATCTATATTAAGAGGAATTAAAGATAGATATGAAAGTCATCATAAAGTTAAAATTAAAGATGAATCTATAATAGCTTCAGTAGAATTATCTAAACGATATATTAATGATAGATTTCTTCCTGATAAAGCAATTGATTTGATTGATGAGGCTGCTTCTAAATTAAGAATGGAAATTAATTCAAGACCAGAAAAATTAGATATCTTACATCGTAAGATTATGCATATGGAAATACAAATAGAGGCATTAAAAAGAGAAAAAGATGAACAACAATTGATTCCATTGAAAAAAAAATTATCTATGTTGACTAAAAAAAAATTAGAATTATATTCCCAATGGCAAAGTGAAAAAGATTTAGTAGATGGAATACAAAAATCTAAAGATAAAATAGAAAATTTCAAATTTGAATCTGAACAAGCAGAAAGATCTGGAAATTATGGTAGAGTTGCAGAACTAAGATATGGAAAAATTAAAGAAGAAGAAAATAAAATTAAATATTTTGAAAAAGAATTAAAAAAGCAAGAATATAAAGGAAAAAAAATGATAAGAGAAGAAGTGTCTAAAGAAGATATTGCTCAAATAGTTTCTAAATGGACAGGAATTCCTGTAACTAAGATGCTTCAAAGTGAAAGAAAAAAATTATTATCTTTAGAAAAAGAATTACATAAAAGAGTTATTGGTCAAGATCATGCGATACAATCAATTTCAAATGCTATAAGAAGATCTAGATCTGGATTACAAGATTTTAAAAGACCAATTGGTTCATTTCTTTTTATGGGAAGTACTGGAATAGGAAAAACAGAATTAGCTAAAGCTATAACGGAATATTTATTTGATGATGAGAATAATATGGTACGTATAGATATGAGTGAATATCAGGAACGTCATTCTATAAGTAGATTAATAGGAGCACCACCTGGATACATTGGATATGACGAAAGTGGTCAATTAACAGAAATAATACGAAGACATCCTTATAGTGTTATATTATTAGATGAAATAGAAAAAGCTCATTCTGATATATTTAATTTATTACTGCAAGTATTAGATGATGGAAGATTAACAGATAACAAAGGAAGAACTGTTAATTTTACAAATACAATTATTATAATGACATCTAATATAGGATCAGATATTATTTATGAAAACTTATATCAAGATCAAGATGATATTTCTTATAATAAAATGGAAATAACAAAAAAAACTTTAATAAAGTTATTAAAAAGTTTAGTTAGACCAGAGTTTATAAATAGAATTGATGAAATTATTTTATTTAAACCACTTACTAAAAAAGAAATTAGAGATATAGTAAAATTACAAATGAAAAAATTAAAAAATTTACTTTTATATAAAAAAATACATATAGAATTAACAAAAGAAACAATAGAATTTTTATCAGAAAAAGGATATGATTTCCATTTTGGAGCTAGACCATTAAATAGAGTTATTCAACAAGATATATTAAATAATTTATCTAAAGAAATGTTAAAAGGAAATATTCATAATAATCAAAATATATTAATAGATTTTTTTAAAGAAAAGGGAATTGTTTTTAGAAAATTATATGATAAAAATTACAAAAACATTAAATAACTAATTTAGTTGATACATAAATCTGGATTTGTTAGTATAGTAGGAAAGGCTAATGTAGGAAAATCTACATTAATGAATTCTATTTTAGATAAAAAATTGTCTATTACTACATATAAACCTCAAACTACTCGTCATAATATTATAGGTATTTTAAATAAACCTGGTTATCAAATGATTTTTTGTGATACTCCTGGATTTATAGAACATGGTCAAAATATATTACAAAATAGAATGATACAATATGTTAAAAAATCATTAAAAGATGTAGATATCATATTGTTAATTACTGAAATAGGAAAATTTCAAAAAAAATCATATTTATTTAATATAATAAAAGAAAAAAATATTCCTATTATTATAGTAATAAATAAAATAGATAAAATTGTTTCAATAAAAGAAAAAAATATTTATAATAAAACTATAAAATATTGGAAAAATATTTTAGATAAAACTGATATAATATCTATATCTGCTTTAAAAGATATAAATAAAAATATTTTAATAGAAAAAATACAAAAATTGTTACCTGAACATCCACCTTTTTATCCAAAAGAATTTTTAACGGATAAACCTAAACGATTTTTTGTAAATGAAATAATTAGAGAAAAAATTTTTTTATTATACAAAAAAGAAATTCCTTATATAACAGAAGTAGAAACAGAAATTTTTAATGAAAAAAAAAATTGTATATATATAACTTCATTTATTTTTGTTGAAAGAAATTCTCAAAAAAATATTTTAATAGGTAAATTAGGTAAGTCTATTTATAGATTAAAATATTATTCTGAAAATAGTATAAAAAATTTTTTTGATAAGGAAATAAAATTGAATATATATATAAAAATATTTAAAAAATGGTATAATGATTATAAAAGATTAAAAATGTTTGGATATTGAATTTATTTAGTCATTAAAATAAAAAAATTTTTTTTTCCAAATTGAAATAATATATATTTTTTGTTTATTAAATTTTTTTTATTAATAGTAATATTTTCTTTTGTTATAATTTTGTTAATATATATTGATTTTGTTTTTATAGCATGATTAGCTCTAGATTTAGAGGAAAAAAATCCAATTTCTTTCATAAGATCTGATAGTAAAATTCCCTTTTCAATTTTTTTTTTTGAAATATGTGAATGTGGAATATTTTTATATATAAACATATAGTCTTTTTCTTTTAATAAAGAAAGAATTTTATGATCTTTATTAAATAATGTAGAAGTAATATTAACTATCATTTGATATTTTTTATCTCCATGAATCCATTTAGTCATATAACAAGCTAATTTTTTTTGTAATAATCTTTTATTAGGATATTTTTCATGTTTTACAATTAATGAATTTATTTCCTTTTTAGATAAAAATGTATATATTTTTATATATTTTTTTACTTCTAAATCAGATAAATTTATCCAAAATTGATAAAATTTATATGGAGATGTTTTTTTTTCATTTAACCATATATTTTCTTTTTCATTATTACTTTTACCAAATTTTATACCATTAGAATTTGTTATTAAAGGAAAAGTTAATCCATATGCTTTTTTTTTAGTTTTCTTTTTTATTAGTTCTATTCCTATTGTTATATTTCCCCATTGATCTGATCCACCTACTTGCAATTGACAATTTTTTTCTTTATTTAAATAAAGAAAATCATATCCTTGAATAAGTGGATAAGAAAATTCATTGAAATAAATTCCTTTTTTTATTCTTTTTTCCATAGATTTTTTTGATATCAAATAATTTACAGAAAAATGTATTCCTATATTTTTTATAAAATCTATAAAATATATATTTTTTATCCAATCAAAATTGTTTAATAATTCTATTTTTTCTGAAAAATAACTAAAAAGTTTATATATTTGGGTTTCTATAGATATTGTATTTTTTTTTAAAATGTTTTCATTTATAATTTCCCTTTTTTTATGTCTTTCAGATGGATCTCCTATAAAACCTGTAGCTCCACCAACTAATGCTATTGAATTATGACCGAATTTTTTAAAATGAATTAATATAATAATTGGAACAATATTTCCTATATGAAGAGATGAAGAACTTGGATCAAATCCAATATAAATAGTTATAGGTTTATTTAATCTTTTTTTTAATCCAGGAACTTTATCTTGAATTAAATTTCTCCATGATAATTCTTCTATAATGTTTTTCATATTTAAAAAAAAAAAAATTAAATTAAAAATTAATAAAAATTAAATCAAAAATGATAAAAAAAATTATAATATATAATATTTCTATATTTGCATTTGGATTTGTTCACATATTGTTCAATTCAATATTTTTGAAAAAGTATGCTAATTTTGCAATAAAAATGTATATGTTTCTACTTCCTTTAAGTAGTCTATTTTTTTTTTGTGTTCATACTTTCTTAGTATAAGTAGTAATAATAGTAGTTTTTTTATTGTTACTTATATAATATTAGAAACAATAAAACTTATTTTTAGTATTTCATTTTTCTTTTACTTAATAAAACCTAATAGTAAATCAAAAAATATTTTTCAAAATTTTATGAATTTTGTGATATCGTATATTACAATTCTTATTATTCAAACATCTTTTCATATTAAAAGATGAATGTTTAAATAATTATTTAAATTTATTTAAGAATCTTTCTCTTACAATTGATTCAACTGACTTGTTTTCTATTTTTGCTGATAACCAAGATATGATATCTAAATATAAGAAGGTTCTTTTTTCATATGGATGATTATTATATTTAATTAATTTATCTCTTAATTTTTTAAATTGTTCTTTTATTTGATTAGGATAAAATTTTCCCAAATTTTTAAAAAATAAAATTATTTCTTTTTGCACAATATACCAATCGTCCATTTGTATAAAAAATTTATAGGTAGATTTAATTTTTTGATCTAAATTTTCATCTAATCCACTTTCATAACAAGCAATTAAATGTAATAAACGAGCAAAACATTGTAAATCTTGTCTTAAATCTTTTTTTTTATTTTCTATAATTTTTAGTAAATATAATATAGTATTTTTATTATCTCCACTTCCAAAATATAAACATGCAATTTTATAGTATAAAATCATTATATAATGATGATCCATTCTATTATATATTTTTTTAAATTTATCAAATAATGATGGAATTACAGTTTTTATTCCTTTTGAAAAAGTACCTTCCATATAATGTTTATTAATACGATTTGTATATGTATAAATAAAAATCAATATATAAGTATTTTCATTTGTAAGTATTTTATTATTCTTTATTTCTTTTTCAAATTGTTTTAACGTAGATGAAAATTCATAATAATGATTTAAATAAAATAAAGAATCTAATAAATAATGATATCCTTTTAAATAACTAATAGAATTTAACTTTTTCTTTTTTTTATAATTATGAAATAACTTAACCCATTTATAAGATATTTTATAACACATTATAAAATTTTGTTGTATATAATAATACCAAACTTTAGCTTGATATAAAAATAATTTTTCATAAAAACATAGATTATCTATATTAAATACAGTAATATTAGCTCTAAAATAAGTTTCTATGAATATTTTATCCTTTTCATTTCTTACATATCCTACTTTTAAATATAATCCATATAATTCTAAAGATAAATTAGACAATGTATTAGTATATTTAATTTTATTAATTAATTCTTTAGAATCAGTAGATAATTCTCTAGATTTAGAGCATATACTTCTAGTTATATGTTGAGATTCTATCATTTTTTCAAATTCTATTATCTCTAAGAGAATTGTATTATATTCATAATATTTAGCAATAATTTTAGCTTTTTCCAAAAGTTTTAAACTTTGTATATATAATCCTTTATTATACAATATTTTAGAAAAATCTATATATTCACGTATTTTGATATCATAATTGTTTTTAGTATGTTGTATTTTAAGACTAATTAATATTTGTTTATATAAATTAGATTTTACATTAGATAATTGTTTTTTACTTATAGTAGTTTTATCTAGAATTTTTTTTTCATTATAATTATCCATTTTATTAATTATTTCAAATAATTCTAAATATTTATAATTTTGATTTTTTTTAATACGATTTACATAAATTATAAAATTTCTTTTTTCAGATTTAGATAAAGTTTTAACTAATAAAAACAAATGATCTAAACAATTTTTTTTATAATTAGACATTGTAATTTAATTATAATGTTAATGTTGATTAATAGATATGTATATATAAGTTATTATAATTTAGATATTGTAAGTATTATAATAATTTATTTCAATTTTTTTATCATAAGAAATAGATTTGAATATTATTTAAATGAAGATACTATTACTATGAGGGGAAAAAAAATTCATATTTTTGATACATCATTAAGAGATGGAGAACAAGTTCCAGGATGTAAATTAAATACTAAACAAAAATTAGACATAGCAAAGAATTTAGAATATCTAGGTGTAGATGTTATTGAAGCTGGATTTCCTATATCAAGTCCTGGAGACTATAAATCTGTTCAATATATTTCAAAAACTATTTCTAATACTATAGTATGTGCATTGTCTAGAGCAGTAAAAAAAGATATTGAAGTAGCAGGAGAATCTATAAAATTTGCAAAAAAACCAAGAATACATACTGGAATTGGCACTTCTGATTGTCATATACGTTATAAATTTAATAGTACTCCAGAAAAAATTATGGATTTAGCTATAAATGCAGTAAAATATGCTAAAAAATTTGTAGAAGATGTAGAATTTTATGCAGAAGATGCTGGACGTACAAAAAATGAATTTTTAGCAAAAATTTGTGAAAAAGTAATAAAATATGGCGCTACAGTTATAAATATAGCTGATACTACAGGATCTTGTTTACCAGAACAATATGGTAAAAAAATTCGTTTTTTAATGGAAAATGTTAAGGGAATACATAAAATTATATTATCAACTCATTGTCATGATGATTTAGGACTAGCTACAGCTAATTCTCTTTATGGTATAATTAATGGAGCACAACAAGTAGAATGTACTGTAAATGGAATTGGAGAAAGAGCTGGAAATACTTCTTTAGAAGAAATAGTAATGATTATAAAACAAAATAAAAAATTAAATTTAATTACTAATGTTAATACAAAACTTATTTCATATATAAGTAATTTAGTATCTAAACATACAGGTATGATAATTCCTGCAAATAAAGCTATAGTTGGAATTAATGCTTTTTCTCATTCATCAGGAATACATCAAGATGGAGTTATTAAAAAAAAAGAAACATATGAAAGTATTGATCCTAAAGAAGTTGGTGTTAATAATTCTTCTATTATATTAACAGCTAGAAGTGGTAGAGCAGCATTAAATTATCGTTATCAACAATTAGGATGTTTTTTAAATAAAGATTCTTTAGATTTAGTTTACTCTAAATTTATAGAATATGCTGACAAAAAAAAAGAAATTAACAATGAAGAATTAAAAACAATATTAAAAAAATCTAATTTAAACCAACATAATGGAACAATTAAAATTGTTTAATATTAATAAATAATGTTACATAGTAAAAATTCAAAATCTTTATTTGATAAAATATGGGATTCTCATATAATAAAAAAATTATATGATAATATAAATGTTTTATATGTTGATTTACATTATATACATGAAGTAACAAGTCCTCAAGCTTTTTCTGAATTAAAAAAAAGAAAAATTTCTGTATTTAGACCAAAAAAAATTGTAGCTACAACTGATCATAATGTTCCTACAATTAATCAAGATTTAGAAAAAATAGATCCATTATCCAGAAAACAAATAAAATTATTAAAAAATAATTGTAAAATATTTAACATTAATAAGTTATATGATTTAGGTCACAAAAATAATGGAATAGTTCATGTAATTGGACCTGAATTAGGATATACACTTCCTGGAATGACAATTGTTTGTGGAGACAGTCACACTTCTACTCATGGAGCTTTTGGTTGTATAGCTTTTGGAATTGGAACAAGTCAAGTAGCCATGGTTATGGCTAGTCAATGTTTATTACTATACAAACCGAAACAAATGAAAATATGTTTAAATGGTAATTTGAAAAAAGGAGTAACGTCAAAAGACGTAATACTACATATTATTTCAAAATTGGGAGTTAATGTTGGAAATGGTTATGTTATAGAATATACAGGGACTGTATTTAAAAATATGAGTATGGAAGAAAGAATGACAATTTGCAATATGAGTATTGAAATGGGAGCAAAATGTGGATTAATTTCTCCAGATAAAACTACTATAGATTATATAAAAAAAAGTAAATATGGTATGAAATTTATAAAAAAAAATCAAAAAAAAATAGTAGAATATTGGAAAACACTAAAAACAGATGAAAATAAAATATTTGATAAAGAATTTTTTCTAAAAGCCGAAGAAATTGATCCAATGATTACATATGGAACTAATCCAGGAATGTCTGTAAAAATAAACAACCCAATTATACCTAATTATGAAAAAGATAAAAATTGGATAAAATCTATAAATTATATGGGATTTAAACCAAAAATGTCTTTAATAGGAAAAACTATAAAATATGTTTTTATCGGTAGTTGTACTAATTCCAGGATAGAAGATTTGAGAATTGTTGCTTCTATAGTTAGAGGTAAAAAAAAAGCGAGTCATGTAAAAGCAATAATAGTTCCTGGGTCAAATAGAGTTATCAAAAAAGCAAAAAAAGAAGGATTAGATAAAATATTTATCTATTCAGGATTAGAATTTCGTAATCCAGGATGTTCTGCTTGTTTAGGTATGAATGAAGATAAAATACCTCCTGGAGAATATTGTATATCTACATCTAATAGAAATTATGAAGGTAGACAAGGAATAGAATCTCGTACATTATTAGTCAGTCCAATGACTGCTGCAATTATAGCAATAGAAGGAAAAATTATAGATACAAGTAAAATAATAAATTATGAAAAAATTTAAAACTATAATTAGTACCGTAGTCCCTCTTATAATAGATAATATTGACACAGATCAAATAATACCATCTCGTTTTTTAAAATTAACTGATTGTAAAAAATATGGAAAATATCTTTTTATAGATTGGCGTTTAAAAGAAAAAAAATTTATACTAAATAATTCTATATATTCTGGAAATATTCTTATAGTAGGAAAAAATTTTGGATGTGGATCTAGTAGAGAACATGCTGCATGGTCTATATTTGATTATGGATTTAGAGTATTAATATCAAAATCTTTTGCTGATATTTTTAAAGAAAATGCATTAAATAATGGATTATTACCTATAGAGGTATCTGAATCATTTATAAATGATATATTTTTTATAATAAAAAAAAATCCAAAAATAAAAATAAAAGTTGATTTAAATAATCAAAATATAATATTATTAAATACAAATATAATAGAAAAATTTTATATTCATCCATATAAAAAATATTGTTTTATAAATGGTTATGATGATATAGAATTTTTAATTTCTCTTAAAAAAGAAATAACTCTTTTTGAGAAAGAAAAACTTATTTACATATGAAAAAAAATATTTCTGTTATAGAAGGTGATGGAGTTGGACCTGAAATAATGAAACAAACTATAAAAATATTAAACGCTATAGGAAAAAAGTACAAACATAAATTTAATTATACTATTCTTTTAGTAGGAGGAAAATCAATAGAAAAATTTAATTCTCCAATAACAGAAAATACTATAAAAACTTGTTTAGAATCAGATGCAGTTTTGTTTGGGTGTGTAGGAGATCCTAAATATGATAATAATCCAATTGGCATGAAGCCAGAAGATGGTTTATTAAAATTAAGGAAACGTATGAATTTATTTTGTAATATACGACCTATAATTTCTTATCCAGAATTAGACACATCTCCTATAAAAAAAAATATAAGAGATGGAGTTGATTTTATTATATATAGGGAATTAACAGGAGGAATATATTTTGGAAAAAAAGGAAGAAATAATGATAAAGCTTATGATTACTGTGTTTATTCTAAAAAAGAAATAGAAAGAATTTCTAGAATTGCATTTAAAGCTTCATCTTTTAGAAAAAAAAAAGTTACTTTAGTAGATAAATCTAATGTATTAGAAACTTCTAGATTATGGCGTGATGTTGTGAAAAAAATTAGTTTAGATTATCCAGATATATACTTAGATTTTTTGTATATAGATAATGCATCTATGCAAATAATAATTAATCCTAATCAATTTGATATTATATTAACAGATAATATGTTTGGAGATATATTATCAGATGAATCTAGTGTTATAAATGGATCCATAGGGCTATTACCATCTGCTTCAATAGGAAACAATAATTTATTATTTGAGCCTATACATGGATCTTATCCTAAAGCAAAAGGTAAAAATATTGCAAATCCTATAGGAAGTATATTATCATCTAAAATGATGTTGGATTATTTTGGAATGAAAGAAGAAGGTAATGCTATAGAATATGCAGTAAAAAAATCAATTTCTGAAGGTATTGTAACAGAAGATATAATGAAGAATAATAATTTTTTAAGTACCGAAGATGTTGGAAATTATATAGAAAAATATATTTTGTAATTTTTTATAATTTTTCTATTATTGATTTTTTTGAATATAAAATTTCTGTTATTCTTTTCATAAGAAAAGGTAAAAAATTTTTTTTATATTCTTGATAGGAAATTTGTGTTTTTTTTTCTTTAAAAAAACTTATAGGAGTTTGTATAACAAAATTTTTATTATTTAATGATATAATTGAAGCAGAGATTAACATATTTTTATTTTTTATATCTGATTTAAACCATAAGTATATATAAAAAAGTAATTGCATGATATTTTTATTAATTGGATTTTCAAATATATCTTTAATATTATTTAATGAAACGTTCATATTTTTATTTTTTAATTTTCCTGTTTTATAATCAATAATTCTATTTATTCCATTATATTTATCTATTCTATCTATAATCCCATGTAATACTATTTTATTTAATTTTTTTGTATTTAAACATATAGATATTTTATATTCTAAATTTTTTATAAAAATTTTATTTTTATTATAAATAAATTTCTTATCTAAAGATATAAATTTATTTATATAATTTTTTATTAAGAATTTTTGTAAAGAATAATTAATATTATTTAAATATATATTTTTGTTGTAATTATAATTAATAAGTGTATCATTAATAATATTTTTTATTTTTTTTTTCATTTTATTTATTTCATATATATTTATGAAATTGTTTGATTCAAAATAAGAATATAATTTTTGTAAAACTTTATGAATTACTTCTCCTAATATACTTTTATAAGATTTTTTTTCTATATCTATACCAAGTATTTTTTTATAATAAAATAATATAGGATTATAATTATATAAATGAATAGAAGTAGGAGATATTCCATTTATACCAAAATTGTATAATTTTTTATTAACGGATTTTGTTTTTTTTATTGAAAAAAATTTTTTGTTGTATTTTTTAGGAATAAAATTTAATGTTTTTTTTATTATTTTAGTATTTATGTTATTAGCTATAATATAATTAATACAATAGCTTTTTTCTCCTGAGTTTATTTCATCTGGATAATTTTTATAAATTATATAAGTCATGTTTGAAAAATTACATATACTAGCAAAATGTAATAAATAGTATTCATTGTTGAAATTATCAATTTCTAGTTTATTTTTTATTTTGTCAGAAACAATAGTAAAATTATTTTTTTTGTTTACAGGAGGAATTGTTTTATAGTTAAAAGAAGTAATAATTGATATATCAAATTTTTTAATGATAGTTTTTTTAAATTCAGTTATAAATAATAATACATTTGATTTTTGTTTTTTTTTTAATTTGTTATTAGTAATAAATTTTATGTTTTCTGTATTTATAAAATAATTATATATATCATATATATCTTTTATTTTTTTGTAAAGAAAATTATTTTTTCTAAATAAAAATTTTATTTTGTATATATAATATTCTAATTTTGAAAGAAATTTTATTTCTAAAAAATGTTTATTAGATTTAACAATTAATTTTTTTTTAAATTTTCTGATAAAACTTAAAAATTTTTTTATGAAATCATAAATGTTATTTGTTTTAGTTTTAAGTATTATCCAAATATCATTTTTAAATAAAAATTTTTTTATTTCATCTTCTTTAATAAACTCAGAATAACATTTATTATTAAATATAAATTCATAGGGAAATTTTTTTAAGAATAATTTTTTTATATATCCGTTTAATAATATTTTTTTTATATCTTTTTTATTAAACACATTTATGTTCCCCACATTATTAATTTTATCTTTATTTAATAGAAAATGAAATATAGAAATAAAAGTGTAATTAATAGGAATAATATTTAATGGATAATTAATATTAAAAAATATATTCAATTTTGTATTTCTTATAAAAGATGAATCAATTATAGGAATTAATAAATTTATATCACTTAATAATAATAAAATTTTTTTTATTTTATTATTTTTTTTCAACAATTTTTGTATTAAATCTTCTACAATTTTAATTTGTTCTATTTCTTTTGAAACGCTTATAATTTTTAATTTTTTAGTATTTATTTTAGTATTTACAAGTATGTTATTTTCATATTTATTATATAATCTATTTTTTATGATTTCTTTTTTATTTATATTATAAATGCATCCTTTTTTATGCAATAGTATTTTATCTACAAATTTTTTTTCCCAATTATTTAATTTTTTTTCTTCTGTAATAAAAAAAATAATTTTTCCTAAATTTTTAGGATAAAAATAATTTAATTTACAAAGGCCTTTTCTAAATAATAATTCTTTATATGCAATATTTTTTTTTAATAAAAAATTTTGAAATATTTTATAATATTTATTAATTTTTTTCCATAAAATAATATTATTATTATATATAAGGTTTTTATTTATACTCCATTTACTAATTTTTTCTTCTAAAATAATAGATTTAAAAAATTTATCTATATTAATTAAATTAATATCAATATTTTGGAAATCATTTATAATTTTAGGTGTTAGATTAATAAAATTTTTAAATTTTTTTTTATTAATATTATTTTTTTCTATTAAAAATAGTAATATAGATAATGTTTTACACTGATTAATAATTCTTAATCCAGAAACTATTTCAAGAAAAGTTTTTATAGTATAAAATGTTATATTCATTCCTTTTTTAATAAAAAAATCAATTTTATATTTTTTATAAAAAAAGTTTGTAATATAATAATTTTTTGTTACTAATATTATTTTTTTTTTATAATTTTCTTTTGAATAAAGAAAATCTTTAAACATATCATTCATATAATATTACAAAAATGTTTTTTTTATAAAAAGATGTTTTATTAAAGATTTATCTTTAATTATCTGTTTTTTTAATTCATTTATAGATAAAAATTTTAATTCTTTACGAATCATTTTAATAATTAAAATTTTAATTTTTTTATTGTATATATTTTTATTGAAATTAAATATATTAACTTCTATTTTAATTTTGTGATTATTAATATCAACAGTTGGATTAGTTCCAATATTCATCATTCCTTTATATATAGAATTTTCATATATAACTTTTACAGCATATACTCCATTTTTTGGAATTAATTTTTTTTTATTTATTATTAAATTTGCTGTTGGAAAATTTAATGTTCTTCCTATTTTTTTACCTATTGTAACATAT
The DNA here is from genome assembly GCF_014252315.1 of Blattabacterium cuenoti. Lineage (GTDB taxonomy): Bacteria > Bacteroidota > Bacteroidia > Flavobacteriales > Blattabacteriaceae > Blattabacterium > Blattabacterium cuenoti_AI. The sequence goes on along the minus strand of NZ_CP059216.1, from coordinate 531,865 downwards.
CCAAATAAAGTATAATAATAACCTAACGCTTTATTAGCCCATTCTAAATTACCTAATGTAATAGATTCTCGTATTTTAGTAGAACTAATTATTTCATTATCAATTTTATATGGATTTAATTTATATAATTTTAATCCTATATTATTTGATAATTCTTTTAAAATTTTAAAAGAATTATTATTATTTTTTCCTATATTAAAATCATATCCTAATAAAATTTTTTTAAAACAAAATCTAGAATTAGAAATTTTTTTAAAAAAATCTGTTATAGTTAAATTTGAAAATTTTCTTGTAAAAGGATGTATAATAAGATGTTCCAGTCCAATTTTTTTTATATTATTTATTCTTTCACTTAAAGTGTTTAAATAAAAAAAATTTTTATTTGGATTTAATATTTCTTTTGGATGTGGATTAAAAGTAAGTAAAACTGAAGAATATTTTTTATTTGATTTAAATATCAAATGTTGAATTAATTTTTTATGTCCTATATGAACTCCATCAAAAATACCAATAGTAAATATACATGGATATGTAGAATAAAATTCATCAATAAAAGAATAAATTTTCAAAACTAATTATTTTTTAATACTTTAATTTTAAAATGAATAATAATTAAAATATTTAATTTAAATAAAATTATATTTATTTTGCAATGTTCAATATGAAAAACATGCAAAACGATAAAATAAAAGAAAATAAAGGAAAAATTACTCAAATTATAGGTCCAGTAGTAGATGTATCCTTCGAAGAAGGATTTGAAATACCTAAAATACATGAAGCTTTAGAAATTAAAAAAATAGATTCTGATGATATAATAACATTAGAAATACAACAACATATAGGTAATAATAAAGTAAGATGTATTGCTATGGAAGAAACAGATGGATTAAAAAGAGGACAAGAAGTAAATGTATTGAACGAATCAATTAGTGTTCCAATAGGTGACTGTATAAATGGAAGAATTTTTAATGTTTTAGGAAAATGCATAGATGGATTAGGAAATATAACAAATTATAAAAAAAGATCTATTTATAATGATCCACCTTTACTAGTAGATTTATCTACAAAAACAGAAGTTTTATATACTGGAATTAAAGTAATTGATTTAATTTCTCCATATATGAAAGGAGGTAAAATTGGATTATTTGGAGGGGCTGGAGTGGGAAAAACAGTTTTAATACAAGAATTAATTAATAATATAGCTAAAAAATATGGAGGAAGATCTGTATTTGCTGGAGTAGGAGAAAGATCTAGAGAAGGAAACGATTTACTAAGAGAAATGTTAGATTCTGGAATTATAAAATATGGAAATAATTTTATGGAATCTATGAAAAATGGAAAATGGGATTTATCAAAAGTAGATAAAAAAATATTAAAAGAATCAAAAGCAACTTTTATATTTGGACAAATGAATGAACCTCCAGGAGCTAGATCTAGAGTAGTTTTATCTGGATTAACATTAGCGGAATATTATAGAGATAAATTTAATAGTAAAAAGAAAGGACAAGATGTTTTATTTTTTATAGACAATATTTTTAGATTTACTCAAGCTGGATCTGAAATTTCTACTTTATTAGGAAGAATACCATCTTCTGTTGGATATCAACCAACTTTATCATCAGAAATGGGATCTATGCAAGAAAGAATTACTTCAACTAAATATGGATCTATTACATCTGTTCAAGCTGTTTATGTTCCAGCAGATGATTTAACAGATCCATCTACAGCTACTACATTTTCACATTTGGATGCAATAACTGTTTTATCAAGAAAAATAGCTTCTTTGGGTATTTATCCATCTGTAGATCCATTAGATTCCAATTCTGGTATTTTATCAAAAGAAATAGTTGGTGAAGATCATTATAATTGTGCTCACCGTGTAAAAAATATATTGCAAAAATATGAATCTTTACAAGATATTATTGCTATTTTAGGAGTAGATGAATTGAGTGAAGAAGATAAAATAATAGTAGATAGAGCAAGAAAAATTCAACGTTTTTTATCTCAACCTTTTCATGTTGCAAAACAATTTACAGGAATAAAAGGAGAATTTGTCACCATTGAAGATACAATTAAGGGATTTAATATGATTATTAATGGAGAATTAGATGAAATACCAGAAATAAACTTTAATTTAAAAGGTACTATTGATCAAGTAATTAAAAAATGAAGTTAAAAATTTTAAATATAAAAAATATTATATATAAAGGTGAGATATATAATTTAAAAGCTCCAGGAATATATGGATATTTTCAGATTTTAAAAAATCATGATTTTTTCATTTCTATTTTAGATAAAGGTATATTAACGTTTACAGATAAAAAAATAAATAAAAAAATAACAATTAATATATCAATTGGAATTTTAAAAGTGATAAATAATTTTATTATTATTCTTTTATAAATTTTATTTGTTATGAAATATTAATTGTTTATATTTTTTTCTATTTTTTTTTTATAATAATTACATAAATTAATTGATCCAAACAATACTGGAGTGAAAATTTCTAATAATCTTTTATTTTTATATACTTTTAGAAAAATTTCCATTCCTATACCATTTATATATCCTATTGTAAATCCTACTTTAATTTTATTCATGATTAAAAAATATTATGTTTACTGGAATTATAGAATCTGTTACAGAAGTATACAAATTATATTATGATATAAATAAAAATCTTCATATGATTTTTACTAATCCATTTAATAATAAAATTAAAATAAATCAAAGTATATCCCATAATGGAATATGTTTAACAATTGTAAATATTTATAAAAAAAATTATTCAGTAACAGCATCTAAAGAAACTTTATCTTGTACTAATTTAAATTATTTAAAAATTGGAGATAAAGTAAATTTAGAAAGAAGTTTATTTTTAAAAGGAAGAATAGAGGGGCATATAGTACAAGGACATATAGATACAACAGCTAAAATTATAAATATTTTAAAAAAAAATGGAAGCTGGTTATTTATTATAAAATTTAAAAATAAATTATCTAATAACGTTGTAAAAAAAGGATCAATTGCTATAAATGGAGTTAGTTTAACTGTAAATGACTGTAATAAATATACAGTAAGTGTATCTATTATTTTGTATACTTATATAAAAACAAATTTCCAATTTTTAAAAATTGGAGATATTGTAAATATAGAATTTGATATACTTGGAAAATATATAAATAAGTTTATTGAAACTAATATCACAATTATAGATTATACATAAAAATAATTATAAATTATATATAATTAAATAATTTTTGTTAAAAAAATATAATTATATAATAATTTTAATTAAAAAATATTATATTTTATTCGTAAGATAAATCAAATCTATATATGATTTACAAAAGTTTACTACTTTTGCATGTAATAATAAAAAATATAAAACTATGTCTAACGTAGCATCTAGAGTCAATGCTCTTATTGTAGACAAATTAAGTGTAGAAGAAAATAATATACATCCTAATTCTAGTTTTACTAACGATCTAGGAGCAGATTCTTTAGATATAGTAGAACTTATCATGGAATTTGAAAAAGAATTTAATATTAATATATCTGACGAAGTAGCAGAAAAAATAACAACAGTAGGAGAAGCTGTTAATGCTATAGAAACTTTATTAAAAGAAAAACACTAATATTTAGCAATAAATTTCTGTATATTTTAATGATGTATAATCATAAATGTAACTTAAAAAAAGTAGTTATTACTGGAATAGGAACGATTACTCCTATAGGGAACAATGTTGAAGATTATTGGATTTCTCTTATAAGTGGAAAAAGTGGATCTGCACCTATTACTTATTTTAATACTAAAAAATATAAAACTAAATTTGCTTGTGAATTAAAGAATTATGATCCAAATATTTTTTTTAGCAAAAAAGAAATAAATAAATTAGATCCTTGTGCACAATATGGAATTATTGCATCTGAAGAAGCTATAAAAAATAGTATGATAGATTTTTCTAAAGAGAAAAGAGATAGGATAGGTGTAATTTGGTCTTCTGGAATTGGTGGATTATTAAATTTAGAAAAATCTATTACAAATTATGTAAATAATGGTTTTTATCCTAGATTTAGTCCTTTTTTTATACCAAAAATGTTGATAGATATTACTGCAGGATTTATATCTATAAATTATGGATTACATGGACCTAATTATGCGACAGTTTCTTCTTGTGCATCATCTTCTAATGCAATAGTAGATGCTTATCATTTAATTTGTTTAGGAAAAGCTGATATTATGATAGCAGGAGGATCAGAAGCTGCAATTACACAAAGTGGAGTTGGAGGATTTAATGCATTGAATGCATTATCTACAAAAAATATGGAATATAAAACAGCTTCACGTCCTTTTGATAAGGATAGAGATGGATTTGTCTTAGGAGAAGGAGCTGGATGTCTTGTTCTTGAGGAATATAAACATGCTAAAGAAAGAGGAGCTAAAATATATGCAGAATTAGGTGGAGTTGGTATGTCTGGAGATGCATATCATATAACAGCTCCACATCCAGAAGGAATAGGAATTATATTAGCGATAAAATCAGCTATAAATGATGCAAAAATTAAATATAAAGATATAGATTATATAAATTCTCATGGAACATCTACAAAACTTGGTGATATAGCAGAGATAAAAGCTATTAAAAAAGTGTTTAAAGAAAATGTATACAAAATAAATATAAATTCTACAAAATCTATGACAGGACATTTATTAGGTGCTGCTGGAGTTGTAGAATGTATAGCAACTATTCTACCTTTAACAAGAGGAATTATTCCTCCAACTATTAATTTGGATAAAGTTGATGAAAATATAGATCCAAAAATAAATTTTATTCCAAATAAATCTTTAAAGAAAAAAGTTAATATTAGTATGTGTAATACTTTTGGATTTGGAGGACATAACGTTTGCATTTTATTTAAAAAAATAAATGTTACTTAACAATAATAATTATAATTTTATAATATAAATAAAATGAATAGAGATATTTTGTTAATTAATAAAATAAATGAAATACTTGGATTTATACCTAGAAATATAAACCTTTTAAAGGAAGTTTTTATATATAATTTTTCATCAAGAAAAAGAAATTTAAATAAAAATTATTCTATAAATTTTCAAAGATTAGAATTTTTAGGAGATTCAGTATTAAATACTATAATATCTCATTTTTTATATGAAAATTTACCAAATAAAAAAGAAGGGGAATTAACTCAAATAAGGTCTAAAATTGTGTGCAGAAAAAATCTTAATGATATTTCTAAAAAATTATCTATGGATAATATTTTTTCTGATAAAACTATTATATATAATAATAATGTATTAGGAAACACACTTGAGGCATTAATAGGATTTCTATATATAGAAATAGGAAATGAAGGGTGTAAAAATTTTATATATAAAAAAATATTACATGATCATATAAATATAAAAAAATTACAAAAAGAGATTTTTAGCTATAAAGTATGGATTATGGAATGGTGTCAAAAAAACAAGTTTTTTACAAGTTTTAAAACTTGTATTGAAAGAACAGAAAAAAGAAAAAATAAAATTATTTATTTATCTGAATTTCAAGTATTAGATTCTGATATTTTTTCTAAAGGTAGAGGATATTCAAAAAAAAAATCAGAGGAAATGGCGGCAAAAAATGCTTATTATATTGTTAAAAAAAGAATAAAAGAAGAAATACAAAAAAATTTTTAATGATAGAAAAAAAAAATCATATAATAAAAGGTAATGGTCATCCTTTAGTATTATTACATGGATTAATGGGGGGATTAAGTAACTTTGAATCACTTATAAATTTTTTTCCAAAAAAAGGGTTTAAAGTTATTATGCCTTTATTACCTATTTATAATATGCCTTTATTTTCAACAAATGTATTTTCTTTATCAAAATATGTAATAAATTTTTTAACAGATATTGGAATTAAAAAAGCTACTTTTATAGGAAATTCTTTAGGAGGTCATATAGCTTTAATTATAGCAAAATATAGATTAAATTTAGTTCATTCTATTGTGTTAACTGGAAGTTCAGGTTTATTCGAAAAATCTTTCGGAGAATCTTTTCCAAAAAGAGAAAACTATGAATATATTAAAAAAAAATCTCAAGAAGTTTTTTATAATCCTAAAATAGCTACTAAAAAATTGGTTGATGATATATACAGTATTGTAAATGATAAAAGAAAAAGTATTAAAATATTATATATAGCAAGAAGTGCAATAAAATGTAATATGTCTAAGTTTTTGTGTAGAATTAATAAACCTATTTGTATTATATGGGGAAAACAAGATAATATTACCCCTCCACATGTAGCAAAATTATTTCATAAATTACTTCCAAAATCAGATATATATTGGATAGATAGATGTGGACATGTTCCTATGATGGAACATCCAAAAAAATTTATATATATTTTAGAAAAATGGTTATCTAAACTTATTTTAATAAAATAAATAATTTATAAACAAAAACTAATAATACCTAATTCATAAGATTTTAATCCAAATCCAAAAATAGTACCTTTACATACAGAAGTAATATATGATTTTTTTCTAAAACTTTCTCTAGAATGAATATTAGAAATATGAACTTCTATTACAGGAGTTGATATTGATTTAATTGCATCAGAAATTCCTATAGAAGTATGAGTGTATGCACCAGCATTTAAAATAATTCCATCTGATTCAAATCCTATTTTATGTAAAAAATCTATAATTTTACCTTCACAATTATTTTGATAATAATCAATATTTATTTTTTTAAATAAATTTTTTTTTCTTAATTCATTAAGATAATCATTAAAATTAATTTTACCATATAAATCTATTTCTCTTATTCCTAATAAGTTTAAATTAGGACCATTAATAATATTTATTTTTTTCATTATTTTTCCATATTTTCATTATTTCATTTTTTTGTAAAAAACGAAAATCTCCTACACTAATATTTTTTTTATAAAGATTACCAAAAGCAATTCTATCTAATCTAACTACTTTATAATTTAATTTATTAAAAATTCTTTTAATAATTCTGTTCCATCCTATACATAATCCTATTTTAATTTCATTTCTTTTTAATCTTTTTATAAAATTTATTCTTACTCTTCCTTCTTTTAAATATAAATTACCTTTTTCAATTATATTTAAATCTTGAATTTTAATTGTTTTATTTAAAATAACTTTATAAATTTTTTGTACATGATATTTTGGATGAGTTAACATCTGAGATAAAATACCATCATTTGTAATAAGCAAAATTCCTGTTGTAGATAAATCTAATCTTCCCACTGGGAATAATTTGTATTTGTAATAATAATTTGGAATCAAATCCATTATTGTTTTTCTATAAAATTTATCTTTTGTTGTTGTAATAAATCCTTTTGGTTTATTTAGTAATATATATATTCTATTTTTTATAACAATTTTTTCCCCATTAAATTTTACTACATCATGATCTATATTAATAGTATATCCTAATTGATATATTGGTTTGTTATTAACTTCAACTATTCCTGATTGAATTAATTTATCAGATTTTCTTCTTGAAGCTATTCCAGCATAAGATAAATAATGATTTAATCTAATTTTTTTTTTATTAAACATACTAAATATGATAAAAATTTTATAAAATAATTTTATTTATTTTTTTTAGATTTTTTATTAAATCATAATTTTTAGTAAATCCTATATAAAAACCACCACCTCCAGATCCACATAATTTTAAATAATAATTATTATTTTTTATTCCATTTTTCCAAATATTTTTAATATTTTTTGTAATCATTGGTGTCAAATTATAAAATGTCCAATTAGATATTTTTTTAATATTTTCCATTAATTTATCTTCTTCTCCTTTTAAAAAATATTTTATACACGTTTTATTATACATTGTAAATTCTTCTTTCATAATTTTTTTAAATTTTTTTTCTTTCAATTTATTAAAAAAAAATTTATACATTAATTTAGTTCCACTAGTAATTTCTGAGTCTATTATAAATATTTTAAATTTCTTAAAATTAAGAAGTATATTTTTATTATTTATAATTGATAATTTATTTATACTTTTTACAAGTATTGGTTTTTTTATATAACAAACTAATGGATCTATACCTGAACTTTTTCCATGAAAAAAAGACTCCATAATGCTAAATATTTTTTTTAAATGAATAAGATTTTTTTTTTTAACTAATAATTTATTATTTTCTGAATATTTATTATAAATGGAGGAAATTAAAGCACCAGAACTTCCTAATCCATATTTTTGAGGAATATTTGAATTAAAAAAAATTCCATTGTTTAAATCTTTAATAAGTTTTGATAAATTTAGTTTTTTGTATAAAAGTTTTTTACTCATCATAAATCTGCAATATTTTTTTATTTCTTTATTAGAATTTTTTGCAATTAAATCTCTATCATATAATGGTTTTTTTTTAAACATTAATGATCCTTTATAAGAGTTGTTAGGAATAGAAAGTCCTATATGGTTTTCTAAAATACTATATTCTCCAAATAATAATATTTTTGATGGAAATGTTGATTCTTTTATTTTATTGATAATGAAGTATTTTTAAGTCAATTAAAACAAATTTATAATAAAAAAATTATTTTATTTTTTAATATGAAAATAGCACTATATGGACAAAAAATAGAATACAAAAATATAATATATATAAATCAATTTTTGATATATGTTTTTAATCATTCTATAGATATTTATGTAGAAAAATCTTTTTTCAAAAAATTACTTTATTTTAAAGAATTTCATAAAATAAAATTATATGTATTTTCCAAATATGAAGAATTAAAAAATTGCGATATTATGTTCACTTTTGGAGGAGATGGGACTATTTTATCTGCTATTACACTTATACAAGATTTAGGAATACCTATAGTTGGAGTTAATACTGGTAATTTAGGATTTTTAGCAACTTTTAGTAAAGATGTTTTTATTAAAAATATGGATAATATTTTTAGTAAAAAATTGTATCTAATGCCTAGAAGTTTATTACAGTTAGAAACTTCTATAAATAATACAAATTTATTTTTCAATTTTGCATTAAATGAAATAGTTATATTTCGTAATGAAACAGTTTCTATGATTACTATTGATGTATTCATTGATAATGAATTTTTAACATCTTATTGGTCTGATGGATTAATAATATCTACACCTACTGGTTCTACCGGTTATTCTTTGAGTTGTGGAGGGCCTATTATTAGTCCAGAAAATAAAAATTTTGTTCTTACTCCTATATCTCCACATAATTTATTTTCTCGTCCTTTAGTTATATCTGATTGTAAAAAAATTCATTTAAAAGTACATAGTAGAGTAAAATATTATTCTTTATCTATGGATACAAGATTAATATCATTAATAAAAGAAAATGAATTATATATTAAAAAAGCACCTTTTTACATATATATATATCAAGAAGGAAAAAATACTTATTATAAAACTCTTAGAGAAAAACTTTTATGGGGTGCAGATAAAAGAAATTGAAAAAATTGTGAAAAAAAATTATTTATATATTTGCAGATAAATTTTTATAATCATAATTTTTTTTATGAATAATTTGTTAAAAAAAATAGATTATAATAATATACCTAATCATGTTGCCATTATTATGGATGGAAATGGACGTTGGGCAAAAAAAAGAGGAAAATTAAGATCTTTTGGATATGAAAAATCGATTCAATCTATAATAGATTCTTTAAATGCATGTCAAGAATTGGGTATATCTTATATTACTTTGTATGTATTTTCTTATGAAAATTGGAATAGACCGAAACAAGAAATAGATAATCTAATGGATTTATTTTATAAAAATTTTGATAATTCTTTAGAAGAAGTTAATAAAAAGAAATTAAAAATTCTTGTTATAGGAGATATTCATAAATTATCTAGATTAATACAAAAGAAGCTTATCTATTTTATGGATAAAACTAAACATAATAAATCTGGAACTTTAATATTAGCTATAAGTTATGGTGCTAGAGAAGAAATTTTAAGAGCAACCAAAAACATTGCTGAAAAAATTATTAAAGGAAAGGGAAAGTATTCTATAAAAGATATTAATTATTCTTTTTTTCAAAATCATTTATATACTAAAAATATTCCTGATGTAGATCTTATTATAAGAACTAGTGGAGAATTAAGAATTAGTAATTTTTTATTATGGCAATCTGCTTATGCAGAATTTTATTTTACTGATATATTATGGCCTGATTTTAGAAAAAAAGATTTTTTTGAAGCTATAATTAATTTTCAAAAAAGGAAACGTCGTTTCGGTAAAATATAAAATTTAAATTTTTAACTATTAATTAATGAAAAAAAATTTCTTTTTGTATTACATTTTTTGCGTTTTAATATCATTGAATTATTCGCATTCTAAAAATTATAAAAATACAGTAAATAATCAAGATAATCATGATATGATTATAAACAACATTTATATAATAGGAAATACTAAATATGATAAAAATTTTATATTAAATATATCTAAAATTAATGTTGGAGAATCAATAGATTACTATGAAATAAAAATTAATAATGTTGTTAATAGATTATGGAAAAGTAATTTGTTTAAAAATATATCTGTTTACAAAAAAGTAAAATATAAAAATGTAATTGATTTATTTATAAAATTGGAAGATTTGATGGAAATACATGAAATATGTATAGAAGAAGAAGAATATGGTAATATTATAATAGATAAACAGTTATCATCATTTATAAAAGATAAATATGGAGATATAATTTCTGAATTTAATATTCAGGATATTAAAAATGAAATTAAAAATTTTTATAAAAAAAAAGGTTTTAATGAAGTAAAAATTGATAGTAAAATAAATAATGAAAAAGGAAAATTTATATTACATTTTCTTATTAATAAAGGAAAAAAAATAGAAATAGAAGAATTTATTTTTGAAGGAAATAATATTATTAATGATAAAGATTTATTTAGTTTATTAAAAAATGATAAATTATTTTTAATATCAACAATAATTGAAAAACCTATTCGATTATTCATTCGTGATAGTATTGATAAAAATTTAGAAAAAATAAAGAAAAAATATCAATCTTTAGGATTTAGATTTGCTAAAGTATTTTTGGATTATGTTTGGAAAAAAAAATCTGGTAATTATGGGATAAAAATAAGAATAATTGAAGGGAAAAAATATTATTTAGGAGATGTTAAATTTATAGGAAATTCATATGTTAAAGATAAAGATTTGAAAAAAATATTTTCTTATAATAAAGAAGATATTTATAATGTAATTAAAATACAAAAAAATATAGTAGATCCATCTTATCATAGTATATTTAATCATTACCTAAATTTAGGTCATATTTTTGTGTCTATTGTTCCTATAGAAGAAGTTATAAAAGAAAATAATAAAATAAATTTAAAAATAATAATAAAAGAAAAATTACCTGTTTACATAAAAAATATAAAAATTGTTGGGAATAATATAACTAAAGATTATGTAATTAAAAGAGTATTAAAAATCCATACAGGAGAATTATTTTCTATAGAAAAAATTAAAGAAAGTATGCATAATATAGAAAAATTATTTCTTTTTGAAAAAATATTTTTTAAAATAATTATAGATTCAAATGATAATAATTATATAGATATAGAATGGAATGTAAAAGAAAAAAATAATAACGATTTTCAGATTAGCGGAGGATTTAATGGATATAATATTAAAAAATTTTATGGTAATTTAAAAATGATTTTTAATAATTTGTCTATTAAAAATATTCCAAGATATAAATCTTGGGATCCTATTCCTCAAGGTGATGGTGATAAATTAATAATTTTTAGTAATCTTGAAAAAGATTTTAAATCTATTGGTGTTTCACTTGTAAAACCTTGGATATATATAAATGATTCAACATCATTAAAGATTGAAAATGATTTTTCTATAAAAAAATTATTTAATAATGATAATCATCCATTTGATGATAATTATTTAATTAATAAAAATGATGAATTTTTATTAAAAAAAATTAAAAATTCATTAGAATTAAAAAAAGAAATTTCTGTTTATCCTAATTTAAAAGTAGTAACTTCTATAAATAGAGAAAAAATTGTTACACCTAAAGATACTGATCGTTCTATATATGGTAAAAAAGGAATTTTTAATTTTAAGAATTTATATTATTTATTTTCTATCAATAGAAATTTAACAAATAAAGAATCCTTTCCATTTAAAGGATCTATTTTTAATTTAGAGATTATGTCTAGCTTTCCGTATAATATTATAGGAAATATTTATGAAAAAAATAAAAAAGAATTGAATTCAAGTAATTTTTCAATTACAAAAATTATTCCTAAAGAAAAAAAAACTATAGTTATGAACTATTTTAAATTTAAATTATCAGGAAATTGGTATAAAAAAATTTATAGAAACTTGGTTATGAATTTAGGAGGAGAAATGGGGCACATAGGTTTATTTAATGATAATACAGATGAATCTTTTATGAAAAAAATACCTCCAGTACATAGGTTTCGTATGGGAGGATATGAAAAAAAATCAGAAAATCATATTCCATTAAAAGGATATTCATTTTCAGATAATTTTTCTACATATAAAATGTCAAAATATGGTGGAACTACTTATAAAAAAATTTTTATGGAAATAAGATATCTAATTAATAAATCATATAATAACAGAATTAAGTCTTGGTTTACTACTTTTATAGAAGGTGGAAATATTGGTAATTCTTATAAATCTTTAATTTCTAAAAAAATAAATAAAACTATAGGATTTGGATTTCGTTTTTTTTGTAAACCAATAGGATTATTTGGATTAGATTTATCTTATCCTATAGATTATATGGAAAATAAAAATTTTTTAGAATCAACTAAGTGGAAAAGTAATTTTTTTATAACAAAAAATAATTAATTAAACAATGTGGTATCTCCCGGAATTGAACCGGGGACACAAGGATTTTCAGTCCTTTGCTCTACCAACTGAGCTAAGATACCTTTTATTATTTTATAAATTAAACAAAATTACAATAAAAATAATAAGTAATAAATTGAATAAATTAATTATTATATTTTTTTTTATTTTATTTGGATATTCTTGTAATAAAAAAAATGTTTATTTAAAAAAATCAGAAAAATATAATATTCCAAAAAAAATTTTTTTCAATTATAATTTTATTTTAAAAGAAAAAGGTATTGTAAAATACATTATAAAATCACCATTTGTTAAAGAATATGAATTTTATAACGTATATCCAAATGGTGTATATTTATTTCTTTATAATAACAAAAAATATGGATGTATAAAAGCTGATTATATGGTAGGAGTTAAAGACTTATTTTATTATATTAAAGGAAATGTAACTATTTTTAGTTATAAAGGATATATTATAAATACAGAAGAAATTTTTTGGAATAGAAAAAAAAAGTTATTTTTCAATGAAAAAAAGACAATTATATATAATTTACATGGAAATATTTTATATGTAATAAAAAAAGGAATAGAAATCAAAGACAATTTAAAAAAATTAAATATTAATAAAAAATTGATTCTTTATTAATATAAATAAATATGGTTTTTCATATCAGTGTAGTTTTTATTACTATACTTATTTCTGCTTTTTTTTCTGGAATGGAAATGGCATTAATTTCTTGTAATTTATTTCAAATAGAATTAGAAGAAAAAAATAATTCTTTTCGTTATAAAATTCTTTCTAAAAGTATTAGAGATTATAAAAAATTTATTACAACAATGTTGATTGGAAATACAATATCATTAGTAATATATAGTATTTATATGGGGAAGATTTTTTTTATTATTTTACCTAAATATTTATTGAATAATTCTATATGGATTTTTTTACTAGAAACAATATTTTCAACTATTATTATTTTAATAATTGGAGAGTTTATTCCCAAAATAATATTTAGTATATATTCAAATGAATTATTAAAATTATTTATTATTCCAATATATATTATATGTACAATTTTTTCTCCTATTACAAATTTTGTTATATGTATTTCTAATTTATTTTTAAAAATTTTTGGAGAAGAAGAAAATTGTAAAAAAAAAATTTTTGATAAAGATGATTTAATACATTTTTTATCTAAAAATGTAAAAAAAAATTTTAATAAAAAAATTTTTGTAGAATCTAAAATTGATATTTTTCATAAAGCTTTAAATTTTTCTGAAAAAAAAGCTAGAGAATGTATGGTCCCTAGAAAAGAGATTATATCATGTAATATTATAGAATCATATATAGATGATGTAAGAAATATGTTTACAAAAAGTGGATTATCTAAAATTATTATTTATAAAAATAATATAGATAATATTATAGGATATATTCATTACATGGAATTTTTAAAAAAACCTAAATTAATAGATAAATCTATTATTAGATCTGTAGAATTAGTATATGTAAATACTTTTGTTAGAGAAATAATGGATATTTTAATAAGAAAAAAAATAAGTATAGCTATAGTATTAGATGAATATGGAGGAACAGCTGGAATGATTACTATAGAAGATATTTTAGAAGAATTTTTAGGAGATATTAAAGATGAGCATGATGAACTTTATTTATTAGAAAAAAAAATAAATAACAATGAATTTTTATTTTCTGCTAGATTAGAGATAGATTTTATAAATTCTAAATATAATTTAGGAATTCCAAAATCAGAAAAATATGAAACTTTAGGCGGATGGATTGTCACTAATACATGTAATATCCCAAGCAGTGGAGAAAGAATTATTCTTAACGAACATTTTTATCTTGAAATAAAAAAAGTATCTAGAAATAAAATAGAAGAAATTTTTTTAGAAAAAAAATTATGATATGAGTTTTTTGAATAAAATAAGAAAAAATACATGGTTAATATTTTTTATTATAGGAATTTCATTAATATTTTTCATATTAGATCCAAATTTTATTACAAAATTTTTTAAAAATGATTCTGAATTGATTGGAAAAGTTAATGGAGATAATATTTATAAAAAAGATTATGAAAATTGTATTATATTTCTAAAAAAATTTAGGGGATATTCGGAAAATAATGCTTGGAAAATATTAGTTAACGAAAAATTATTGAATCAACAAGCTAAAAAAATAGGGATTGATAGTACAGAAAAAGATTTTTGGAAAACAATGGAAACACAGTCTATATACAGTAATATAGATGATTTTCAAAATGAAAATGGAAAATTAGACTTAGAAAAATTTAAATTTTATATAAATAGTTTATATAAATATCCTAATAATATATTTGAAAAAATAGAAAAAGAAAAAAATATTTGGACTTATGAAGAAAATAGAATAAAAAATAAAATTTTTGCTAAAAAATATATAGAAATGTTAATGTATGGATTAAATATATCTGAAAAAGAAGTAAAAATAAATTGTAATAATAAAAAATCTTTTTCCATTATTGATTATATTTATATTCCATATTCAGAAATAAAAAAAAAATATAATGTAAGTGTATCAAAAAATGATATTCATAATTATATTAACAAAAATTTATTTTTATTTAAAAAAGAAAATTTAAGAGATTTAAATTTTATTATATTACGTTCTACTCCTTCATCAGAAGATGATCAAAAAATGAATAGCAATATGAATCTATTATTCAATAGATTGAAATATATTAACAAATATTCTGATTTTTTTTCTAATACATCTGAAAAACCTTTTGATTATAAATTTTATACTAAAGATAATCTTCCATCAATTTTAAAATATTTTTTAGAAAAAAAAAATAAAATTGGATCAATGTTTGGTCCACTAAAAATAGGAAATCTTTATATAGTTGCAAAATTAACCGGTAAGAAAATAATTTTCGATTATGTCTTGATTAGTCATATTCTTATTTCTCATAACAAAGCAATTCATTCTTTAAACAAAAGGAAAAAAGAAGATGCTATAAAAATTTCTAAAGATATATATAGTAAATTATTAAAAAATCCTAAAAAATTTAATTTTTTTTTAAAAAAATCAGATGATTTAAGTAATAAAAAAAAAGGTAATTTAGGGTGGATTAAATATAATGGAAATGATTTTATAGGAAACTTTGATATTTTTTCTAACAAAAATAAAACTGGAACTATAGGATTAATTAATACTGAATTTGGTTATCATATTGTAAAAATAGATAGTAAAAAAAATATTAAGAACGCATATCAATTTGGTGTAATAATAAAAACTTTAAATCCATCAATAAAAACAAAAAATGATATTTATAAAAAAATGGTTTCATTTTACATGAAAAATAAAAATTATAATTTGGATAAGTTAATAAGAAATGCAAAAAAAAATAATTTTGAAACTTTACTTATAAAAGATGTTAAAGATAATAAATGGTTTGATATAGAAGGATTTAATTATGAATTAAATAAAAAAATTATTAATTGGACTTTTGAAAAAAAAAGAAAAAAAGGAGATACAAAAATATTTAAAAATATAAATAAAGATTATATTTTAGTTTATTTATCAAATATTAAAAAAAATGAAATTAATAGTTATAAAATGAATAAATTAATCACATTTTTAATGAAAAATAAAATTTATAATATTTTATATAAAAAATTTCATAACAAAAATATGAAAAAAATATCAAGTTATTTTTTAAAAAAAGTAAATAAATCACGTAAAGTAAATTTTTATGATTCTTTTTTAGATAATAAAAATGAACCTAAAGTAATTGGATCTGCTTTTTCTTTAAAATTAGATAAAATATCTAATCCAATATTAGGAAGAAAAGGTATTTTTTTTATAAAAGTTAAAAAAAGATTTATTGACAATAATAAATTATATTGTTCTAATCTTGAATCAGAAATTAATAATTCAAATAGTGACTTAAGAAAAAATATATTAGAAAAATTAGAAAACGT
Organism: Blattabacterium cuenoti; assembly: GCF_014252315.1. GTDB lineage: Bacteria > Bacteroidota > Bacteroidia > Flavobacteriales > Blattabacteriaceae > Blattabacterium > Blattabacterium cuenoti_AI. Next base: position 514,972 of record NZ_CP059216.1, on the reverse strand, counting down.
TTTATTAGAAAAATCTAATATAGAATGTTATAAATAAAATTTTATAATTACCATTCTACCATTCTATTTCATCTTTAATTTTTTTTTTAGCTTTTTTTAAAAATCTTATTCCTTCACCTAATCCTCTAGCTATACCTGGAATTTTTTTTGGTCCAAATATAAGAATTGCAACAAAAATGATTAAAAAACTTTCTTCAATACTAATAAATAAAATATTTATCATATTATTTTTTAATTTTAAAAATTATACTTTATTTTAATGAAACATTATATAAAATATATATTAACAATAATAGCATTCTTATTATTTATATTTAAATATATAAAAAAAAAGATTTTTTAATAATTAAAAATTTAAAATATAACAGGATAAAAATTAAATTCAATAAGTGAATTGAAAAAATATATTTTAATAAATACATTGTTTTTAAACAAAAAAAATATATTATGAAAAATTAATTTTTAATTTATTTAATTCTATTAATTCATAGAATATAAAATTCATAAATTAATAATAATTTATTAATCAATGAACTATATATAAATTGGATTATCCTGTATATATTTATAAAGGAATTAAAAATATTAGATGAATGCACTTGAAAAAATTTTCAATTATTCAAAATATTATAAATATCGTTATGTTATAAATATAATATGTAATCTTTTACATTCTTTATTTTCAGTTATATCTATAATGTCTATTTCTCCTGTATTAAGTTTTATCCTTGACAATAATAAAAAAAATAATAAAATAACATCATTAAATTATTTTAATGGATTTATAGATTTATTCAAAAATTATTTTCAATATTATATTGAATTTTTTTCTTATAAATATGGAAAAATAAATACTTTAACTATATTTTGTATATTCATTATTTCTATGTTTTTTATAAGAAGTATATTTAAATATATATCAGAATATATATTGATAGAAATAAAAAGTTCTATAATAAAAGATATTAGAAATGAATTTCATAGAAAAATATTATTTATGCCATTAGATTTTTTTTTGGATAGAAAAAATGGAGATATAATGTCAAGATTATCTAATGATATTAATGAAATAGAAATATCTATAGTTCATTCATTAAATAACTTAATTAGTTCACCTATTATTATAATATTCTATTTATTAACTTTATTTATTATTAATTACAAATTAACATTATTTATTTTCTTACTAGTACCTATTATTATTTGTTTTATTTTTATTATAAAAATCATTTTGAAAAATGATTCAACTAATGTACAAAATCAATTAGGAAAATTATCTACTATTGTAGAAGAAACATTAAATTATTATAAAAATATAAATATTCTTAATTATGAAAATAAAATACAAAATAAATTTGAGAAAATATCAGAATTTCAAAAAAAATTATCTATCCGTCTAAATAGAAAAAAAGAATTATTTTCTCCTATAATAGAATTTTTAAGTTCTGTTATTATGATTATAATAATATGGTATGGAGGTAAAAATTTTTTATATAAAAAAGAAATGGATCCTAAAATTTTATTTCCTTTTATAGGATTATTTTTACAAATAGTTAATCCAATTAAAAACTTAGTTAATTCTATTTCTAATATTCAAAAAGGAAAAGCTGCAGCAAAAAGAGTTTCAGAAATATTGAATTTTGAATATTATTATATAAAAAAAAATAAAATTTTATCAAATTCAATAAATTTTTTTAATAAAAAAATAATATTTAATAATGTTTCTTTTATAAGAAAAGGGAAAGTTTTATTAGAAAATTTAAATTTCTATTTAAAAAAAGGAGAATCTGTTGCATTAGTAGGAAGATCAGGAAGTGGAAAATCTATTATAGCTAATTTATTAGCAAAATTTTATAATGTAACTTCAGGAAAAATAACAATAGACGGATTTAATATTGATGAATTAAAAATTATAGATTATAGAAAATTATTAGGAATAATAACTAAAAATCCAATTATACTTAATGATTCTATACTAAATAATATATCACCAGAAATTAATAAAAATTCATCAATGAATACTATAATACAAGCAGCAAAAATAGCTAACATACATTTTTTTATAAAAAATCTTTCAAAAGGATATAATACAATAATTGGATATAATGGAAATAAATTATCTTTATACCAAAAACAAAAAATTTGTATAGCAAGAATTATATTAAGAAATCCTAAAATAATTATTTTAGATGAAGTAACTTCTTCTTTGGATTCAGAATCTGAAATAAAAATACATAAACTATTGAAAATAATAATTAAAAATAAAACATCTTTAATAATATCAAATAGAATATCTAATACTTTGATAGAAAATTCAGATCATATAATTGTTTTAGAAAAAGGAAAAATTATAGAACAAGGTAATCATAAAAATTTGATGTTAAAAAAAAGTTTTTATAAAAAATTAATTTTGTTAGAAAAATATTAATAATTAAATGATAGAATATTTATATGATATAATAAATAATCCTTTTTCATCCATCTTAACTATAGGTAATTTGTTTATAGTAGAAAGTATATTATCTATAGATAATGCCGTTGTTTTATCTTCTATTATAATGAATTTAGATAATAATGAAGATAGAAATAAAGCTATAAAATATGGAACCATCAGTGCTTATTTATTTAGAATATTATGTTTATTGTTTACTTCTATATTAATAAATATGAAATGGGTAAAAATAATAGCTGGAATTTATTTAATTTTTACTGGAATAAATTATTACATAAATAAATTTAAAAATAAAATTATTAAAAATAATAAAATAAATACAAAAAATAATTCTTTATGGAAAATTATATTATATGTAGAATTAATAGATTTATCTTTTTCTATAGATAATGTATTTGCTTCTATAGCTATATCAAAAAATTTATTATTATTATTTATTAGTATATTAACAAGTATCTTATCCATAAGATTATCAACAAAATTTTTTATAAAATTAGTAGAAAAAATTCCAAAATTAAATAATTTTATTTATATGATAATAATAATACTTGGAGTAAGATTAATAATAAATTTTTTTTATGAAAAAAATTTTATTTATAATAAATTTATAGAATATATTTCAAATGTATTAATGTCGTTAATATTAATAATACCTATTATTAAATATTCATTTTATAACAAATTTTTTATAAAAAAAAAATCATAAAAATATAATAAAAGGATCTTCTAAATATTTTTTTAATAATCGTATATAAAGACTCCCTAACGCTCCATCTATTATTCTATGATCACAAGATAATGTTATTTTCATAATACTTCCTATTTCTATTTTAGATCCTATAACTACAGGTCGTCTTACTATAGATCCTACAGAAATTATTGATGAATTTGGAATATTTATAATAGATGTAAATGAATCTGTATCATACATTCCTAGATTAGATACAGTAAATGTACTATCTTCTAACTCGTTTATTTGTATTTTTTTTTCTTTTGAACGTAATACTTTTTCTTTTATTTCTTTAGATATTTGTAATACTGATTTATGATCAACATTTTTAATTACTGGAACAATTAATCCATCTTCAACTGCTACTGCAATACCAATATTTATATTTTTATGAAACAAAATATATTCATCATTCCATGATACATTCATTTTAGGAAATTTTTTTAATGATTGAGCAACAGCTTTTATTATAATATCGTTAAAAGATATTCTTTCATCTATAGAAAGTTTATCATTAAATTTTTCTCTTAATTTAATTAGTTTATCTACATTTATTTCAGAAAATATATAATAATGTGGAGCAGAAATTTTTGATTTAGAAAGATGTTTAGCTATTTTTTTTCTCATAGAGGAATGAATAATTTTATTAATATTATTTTCATTTTTTAATGTTTCAATATCTTTTTTGATTATTCTACCGTGAGATCCACTTCCATTTTTAAATGTTTCTATGGGTACATTCATTTTTTTTATCAATCTTCTTGCTGCAGGAGATATAAATTTTCTTTCATTATCTTTTTTTTCTTCTTGTAAATTATTTTTTAAATTTTTTTGTTTAATCAAATGATTAATATCTTCTCCTTCTTCTCCTATAATTGCTATTATATCGTTAACTTTTGTTTTTTCTCCTTCTTTAACTCCTATAAATAATAAAATACCACTAACATCTATTTCAAAATCTTGAATAGCTTTGTCTGTTTCTATTTCTGCTATTATATCTCCTTCTACAACTTTTTCTCCTATTTTTTTATTCCATTTAATTACAGTCCCCTCTTCCATGGTGTCACTTAGTTGGGGCATAGATATTATTTCTGCCATGTTAAAAATTTTTTTATTAAATGATAAATATTTTTAATAATCTAAAAAAGGATAATTAGTTTCATCATAAACTACGTTATACATATCGTCCAATGAAGGTAATTTTGATTTTTCTGCAAATTCAACACAAAATTCAACTTCTTTTTTAACTTTATTTTCTACAAAATTTAAATTTTTTTCAGTATACCATTTATTTTTTAAAATATAATTTTTCACATATATAATAGGATCTTTTTCTTTATAAAAAAGAATTTCTTCTTTAGTTCTATATGATTCAGAATCTGACATAGAATGTCCTCTATATCTATATGTTTTTACATCTAAAAATGTAGGCCCTTTTCCTTTTCTTGCTCTTTCAACCGCTAAAAAAACAATTTTTGCAATTTCTTCAGGATTCATTCCATTTACTGAAAAAGTAGGCATTTCATATGATAATCCTATTTTAGATATATCGTTTATATTAGAACTTCTTTTTACAGAAGTTCCCATAGCATATTTATTGTTTTCACATATAAATACAATTGGAAGTTTCCATAACATTGACATATTAAAAGTTTCATGTAAAGATCCTTGTCTAATAGCTCCATCTCCCATTAATGTTATTGTTACAGATTCTCTATTAAAATATTTATCTGCAAATGCAATACCAGCTCCTAAAGGAATCTGTCCTCCTACTATTCCATGTCCTCCATAAAAACGATATTTTTTACTGAAAATATGCATTGATCCACCTATACCCTTTGATGTTCCTGTTTTTTTCCCCATAAGTTCTGCCATAATCATTTTAGGATCTACCCCCATAGACATAGGTAATATATGACATCTATAAGCAGTAATTAAATTATCTATTCCAATATTAATAGAATGAGTTATTCCTGCTGGAATAGCTTCTTGTCCATTATATAAATGTAAAAATCCTTTTATTTTTTGTTTTAAATATAAAGAACGGCACTTATCTTCGAATTTTCTCCAAAAAGACATGTCTTTAAACCATTTAAAATAGGTTTTTTCAGTAATCTTTTTCATAAAAAATTCCTTTTACTGAATAAAATCATTTTTATAACATATGCAAATATAAATATATATTATATTTAAAAATTAAATTGGATTAATAAATGGAATAATATTTTCTAATTCTATTTTTCTTGAACCTTTTACAAAGATAAAGTTTGTTTTTCTAATAGGATTTTTTTTTATCCAATTTATAAAATTTTTTTTTTCTAAGAATTTTATTATTTCTGTTTTATTTGATTTTATATATTTAGTATTAAAAAATATATATCCAATTAAAAATGCAATATTTATATCACTTTTAGTTAAGAAATATATAATTTTTTCATGTTCTTTATTAGAAAAAGATCCTAATTCTAACATATCTCCTAATATAACCATTTTATTTCCATTAATATTTTTATTAAAAAAAGTAAGTGATTTAATCATACTAGTAGGGTTAGCATTATAACAATCAACAATAATTTTTACATTATTTTTATTTATTATTTGAGATCTATAATTTTTTGAAGTATATTCTTCTATTGATTTTTTAATTTTTTTTAAAGAAATTTTAAAGTATATTCCTATAGTTATAGATGCTGCTATATTATATAAATTATAATTTCCTACTAGGGATGATACTATTTTTATATTTTTTATATAAAGAATAGATTTTATTCCAGATATATTGCATAAATATTTAAATTTTACATTTGTATTGATATTTTTTTTTCCAGAAAAAACAAATCTTTTTATTTTATTACTATTAGATATTTGAATTGAATCATCTCCATTTACAAATACTAATTTATTTTTTTTTTTTAAAAATTCATATAATTCTAATTTTCCATTTATAACACCTTTAATTCCTCCAAATCCTTCTAGATGTGCTTTTCCAAAATTAGTAATATATCCATAATCTGGATTTACTATAGAACACATATTTTTTATTTCGTTTTTATGACTTGCTCCTATTTCTATAACTGATATTTGCGAATTATTAGACATAGATAATATTGTTAATGGAATTCCTATATGATTGTTATAATTATTTTTTGTATAATGAATTTTTTTATATTTATTATATAATACACTTCTTATAAGTTCTTTTGTTGTAGTTTTTCCATTACTTCCTACAATTGCAATTATAGGTATATGTTTATTTATACTTCTATGATAGAAAGCTAGTTCTTGTAATAAAAATAAAGTATTCTTTACAAGAAGAATTTTTTTACAACTAACAAAATATTTTTTATTATCTATTATAGATAGTAAAGCTCCTTTAGATATAGCTTCTAACGCAAATTGATTACCATCAAAGTTTTTTCCTTTTAAAGCTATGAATATAGATCCTTTTTTAACTTTTTTACTATTTATTTCTATTCCAGAGGAAATAGAGTAATATTTTTGATATATTTCTTTAATTTTCATAAATTCTTTATGTTATATCTTTTTCTAGTATTGTTCTTAAATTATTAATATTTGTTATTATTATTCTATTTCCATTTTTAATATAAGATATATATCCTGTTTCTTCGGAAATTACTAAACATATTGCATCTGTTTTTTCAGTAATACCAAATGCAGCTCTATGTCTAAGTCCTAATCTATATGGAATATCTTTGTTATAAGAAACGGGAAGTATTGCTCTTGTTTTTATTATTTTATTATCTGCTATAATAGTAGCACCATCATGTAATGGACTGTTTTTATAAAAAATACTTTCTAATATTGGAGTATTTACTTTAACATTCATATCATCACCATTTTTAATAAAATTATTTAGATCTTGTTGTAGTTTAATAACTATTAAAATTCCAGTTTTATCTCTAGAAAAAATAGCACAAGCATTTGTAACGCTTTCTATAGTTTCTTTTTTTATGGATATTATAGGTTTTTTAAAAAATGATAAAATAAATTTATTTATAAATAATCTACTTCCTACTATTAAAAGAAATTTTCTTATTTCTGGTTGGAAAAGAATAATTAAAGCTAGAAATCCTCCTTTAAAAAAGGTGCTTATTACTATGCTTAAAAATCTCATGTTATAAGTTTCTACAATCTTCCAAAAAATAAAAGTTGCAATTATTCCATAAAAAATGTTTAATGCTGCGGTATTGTAAACAAGTCTATATATTTTTAATAAAATAATTGTTACTAAGGATATATCTATAATATCAATAAAATATGTTTTTAAAATGTGTAAAAATTTATGGAACAAAGTGTTTTTTATACTTTTTTTATATAAATTTTTTATAAAATTGTGTTATTTTTACACATTCTAATGCCTCTTTTATATCATGAACACGAAGTAATTTTACTCCTTTATTTTTTATTAATGCTATAGTATGTATAATAGAGGTAGCATTTAAAGATTTATAACAAGAAGAAAGTTTTAATAAATTATTTATCATGGATTTTCTTGATATTCCTATTAATATTAAATGATCATTAAATCCAAATAAAGATAAATGTTTTAATAATTGAAAATTTTGTTCTAATGTTTTTCCAAATCCAAATCCAGGATCTAAAATAATATCATTAATTCCATATTTTTTTAATAAAGAAATTTTTTTTGAGAAAAAATTATTTAATTCTATAATTATATTATTAGAATAAAAAGTATTTTTTTGCATATATTTTGGATGTCCTTTCATATGGGTTAATATATATGGAATATTAAATTTTTTTAATAATGGAAACATATTATTATCCATATTTCCTCCAGATATATCGTTAATCATAACAACCCCTTCATCTATAGCTGCTTTTGCTATTTTACTTCGAAAAGTATCTATAGATATTTTAATTTTAGGAAAATTTTTTATAATCATTTTAATTGGAACAATAACTCTTTTAAATTCTTCTTTTTCTGTTACTAAATTAGATCCTGGTCTTGTAGAACAACCTCCAATATCAATAAAATCAGCTCCATTTTTTAACATATATTCTACGTGTTTTAATATTTTATTTTCAGAATTTAATGATCCTCCATCATAAAAAGAATCTGGAGTAAGATTAACTATTCCCATTATTTTTGGTTTATCAAACTTTATTAAACACCCAGCGCAATTAATTGTCATTAATTTATTTTTAATATATTTTATTTTAAAAAAATATAAAGTTAATTATTATGTTATTTTCCTTTATTATTAAAAAATGTGAAAATATTTTTCTTGAAAAATTAAAATACTATGGATTATCATGGATAATTCTAAAAAATTATTCTATAATAGATCAAATATTAATTAAAATTATTCGTATAAAAAATATTAATATAAAAAAATCTTTTTCTGTAAAAGAAGAGAAAATTATAGATACATATATAGATGTTATAAATTATTTAATAATTGCATTAATTAAAATAGAATTAAAATGTGAAAAAAAAATATCAAATAATAATGCAATTATATTATATAAAAAAAAAATAAAAACAATAAAAAAATTGGTAAAAATAATAGAAAATAAAAATTGTTCTATAGATATAATATTAAATAAACTATTATACTTAAGAAAAAATTTATTTAATATATCATATCAACAGTTAAATGATAATTATTTAATTATATTAGTTGATGTTATTTTTTATTACAAAAAAAATTATAAAAAATTTTTATAAAAATAAAAATTTAATGATGAAAAAAAAAATTATAGTTGCAAACTGGAAAATGAATTATGATTTACATAAAACCACTACTTTTCTAAGAAATTTTATAAAATTTGTTTTTGATAGAAAAATTATTCATAACAAAGAAATAATTATAGCTCCTTCTTTTCCTTTTTTACATATATCAAATCAAATATCTCAAGGTACTTCTTTAAAAATTGCAGCTCAAAATATTTACTCAATGGATAAAGGATCATATACTGGAGAAGTATCTGCTTTAATGATAAAATCTATTGGAATTAATAGAGTTATAATTGGTCATAGTGAAAGAAAAAAATTTTTTTTAGAAAAAGATGATTTTTTATTAGAAAAAGTAAAAACAGCCATAAAAAATAGAATAAAAGTTATATTTTGTGTAGGAGAAACTATTGATGATAGAAATAAAAATAATCATTTTATTTCTATTGAATCTCAATTAAAAAAAACAATTTTTAATTGTTCTTTAGATGAAATACGATTTTTATATATTGCATATGAACCTGTATGGTCTATTGGAACAGGATTAACAGCGTCAGATGATCAGATTCAAAAAATGCATAGTTTTATTCGTTATAAATTTTCATGTAAATATAATAAATATATATCTGAACAATTACCGATTTTATATGGTGGAAGTATAAATGATTTAAATTCAAAAAAAATTTTTTCAAATAAAGATGTAGATGGAGGATTAATCGGAAAATGTTCTCTAGATATAGAAAAATTTATTAAAATTATTCAATCTTAATTTTTATATATTTGCAATATTATTTTTTAGGCCTCGTAGCTTAAATGGAAAGAGCATCTGATTACGGATCAGAAGGTTATGGGTTCGAATCCCTTCGAGGTCTTTTTTTTTATCCCAAATACGGTTTTAATATTTTGCTTCTAGAAGAATGTTTTAATCTTTTTAAAGCAATACTTTCTATTTGTCTAACACGTTCTCTTGTTAGATCACAAAATTGTCCAACTTCTTCTAATGTCATAGGTGGAGATCCATTTAATCCGAAATGTAAAATAATTACACGACGTTCTCTTTCACTCAAAGTTTCTAAAATTCTTTTTATATCCTTTCTTAAGGATTCTTTTTCTAAATCTTCATCTGGACGAGGGGATTCGTCTGATCTTACTAAATCATATAAATTAGAATCTTCTCCTTCTACTAATGGAGCATCCATTGATATATGTCTTCCTGAATTTTTAATAGAATCTTCTACATCTTTTTCACTCATATTTAAATAATCAGCTATTTCTCTTATGGATGGAGTTCTTTGTAATTCTTGTTCTAACTGAGACAATGTTTTTAATATTTTGTTTAGTAATGCAAGTTTATTGGTTGGTTGACGAATAGAACGTGATTGTTCTGCTATTGCTTGTAATATAGCTTGTCTTATCCACCAGACAACATATGATATACATTTAAATCCTCTTGTTTCATCAAAACGTAATATTCCTTTTATAAGACCTAGGTTCCCTTCATTAATTAAATCACATAAACTTAGCCCTTGATTTTGATATTGTTTAGCAACTGATACAACAAATCTTAAATTTGCATTAACCAATTTATTTATTGATGAAACATCTCCTTTTCTGGCTTTTCTAGCATATTCTACCTCTTCTTCTGGAGTTAATAACGGAATTTTTCCTATTTCATGAAGATATTTATCTAATGATTCAGATTCTCTATTTGTTACTTGTTTAGTTATTTTAAGTTGTCTCATATTATTATTTACTTTAATTAAGTATTAAATTCATTTTTTTTTGGACGAGGAAGAAGTATTTTTCTAGATAATTTCATTTTTTTATTTTTTTCATCTATATCTATTATTTTTACATCAATAATGTCTCCTATATTAATTTCATCTTCTATATTATTTAATCTTTTCCATCCTATTTCTGATATATGCAATAACCCTTCTACTCCTTTAGAAATTTCTACAAATGCACCAAAATTTCTTATAGATTTAACTTTTGCTTTATAAATTTTTCCTATTTCAGGAATAAATGTAATTTCTTTTATTCTGTTAATAGCTTTTTCTATTTTATTAAAATCTTTTCCTATAATTTCTATGTATCCATAATTTCCTTTTTCTTCTATTACAATGTTTGTATTAGTACAATATTGTATATCTTGAATTATTTTTCCACCTGTACCTATAACTGATCCTATAAATTCTTTAGGTATATTAAAAGTATATATTTTTGGAGTATTTGGTTTCATTTTTTTTCTATATTCAGGAATAGTATTTTTCATTTTTTCTAATATAAAAATAAGTCCATCTAAAGCTTGAATTAATATTTTATTTAATATATCATATGTTAATCCATTTATATTTTTAACATCCATTTGACATGCAGTAATTCCATATTTAGTTCCTGTTATTTTAAAATCTAAATCTCCAAAATGATCTTCTTCTCCCAAAATATCAGATATAATAACTTTTTTGTTATTATCCATAACTAGTCCCATTGATATACCTGAAACAGGATTTTCTATAGGTATTCCTGCATCCATTAATGCTAAACTAGCGGCACATACTGTTGCCATAGAAGATGATCCATTAGATTCTAGTATATCTGATACAACACGAATTGTATATGGATTATTAGGTATTACATTTTTTAATGCACGTTGAGCTAAATTTCCATGACCTATTTCACGTCTAGTAACTCCTCTAATTTGACGTATTTCTCCTGTAGAAAATGGAGGAAAATTATAATGTAAATAAAATTTTTCATTGTTTTCCATAACAACATTGTCTATTCTATTTGCATCTAATGATGATCCTAATGTTACTGTTGTTAAAGATTGAGTTTCTCCTCTTGAAAATATAGCAGATCCGTGAACACCAGGTAAATAATCAACATAACTAGATATTGAACGTATTTGGACATTATTTCGTCCATCTAGTCTGATTCCTTTTTTTGTAAGTAAATTTCTTATTATTTTTTTCTTAATTTTTTCATAAACATGATTTATTAAAAAATCTTTTTCTTCTAATTCTTTTTTTGTAAAAAAAAATTCTTTAAAACGATTTATTAATATATTTTCTTGAATATATCTATTTTTTTTATCCAAAAAGTTAGAATATATTTTTTTCATTTTTTTAGGAAAAAATTCGTTTGCTTTTTTTTCTAAAATTTTAATTTCTTTTTCTATTTTTATTGAATATGATAATGATTTATATTTAGAAAATAAACATGTTTTTTTTGTAATTTTTGATTTACTAACTAATTTTTTTTGAGCTTCAATTTGTAATTTTATAGCATTATGAGCTTCTATTATTATTTCTAAAAATTCTTTTTCTTTTATTTCTTTCATTTCTCCTTCAATCATAATTATAGAATCAGTAGAAGCTCCAACAACTAAATCAATATCTGCATCTTTTAATTGATTCAAACTTGGATTAATTAAAAAATTTTTTTTTGATCGTATAATACGTACTTCGGATATAGGGCCATTAAAAGGGATCCCTGATAAAGAAATAGCAGTTGATGCAGCTAATCCTGCTAGTCCATCTGGTAATACTGTATTATCATACGATAATAACGAAATCATAACTTGTATTGATTTATCAAAAATATTTTGTTGTGGAAACATTGGCCTTAAACCTCTATCAACTAATCTCATTGTTAAGATTTCTTCATTAGAAGGTCTACCTTCTCTTTTTATGAATCCTCCAGGTATTTTTCCCCCTGCATAATACTTTTCTCTATAATCAACAGTTAAAGGAAAAAAATTTGATTCGTTTTTTATATTGTTAGATATGACTACAGTTGCTAATAACATTGTATCATTTATTCTAACTATAGCTGATCCATCGGCTTGTTTTGCTAAAAATCCAGTTTCTATGCTTATTTTTCTACCATCTTTTAATAAGATAGTTTCTTTTATAATATTTGACATACATATTTCTTATTCTTTATTTAGGAAAAAATATTAAATGAAAAATTTATTTCCTTAATCCCAAATGTTTTATAATATCTTTGTAACTTTTTAAATCATTTTTTTCAATATACTTTAACAATTTTTTTCTTTTACCAACTAATTTAATTAAAGCTCTTTCTGTATTGAAATCTTTTTTATTTTTTTCTAAATGATTATTCAAATGATTTATCCTATAAGTAAATAATGCTATTTGAACTTTTGAAGATCCTGTATCTAAAACAGATTTTCCATAATTTTTAAATATTTCTTTTTTTTTATTTTTTGTCATAAATATAATTATCAATTAATATTCTATATTTTATTAAATAAAATTAAATATATTTATCTATTATAATCTATTTATTTATATTTAATCTATTCTAAGTATAGAATCAATATATTTCCTATCATTAGATAAACGAGGTATTTTGTTTTGTCCTCCTAACTTATTATATTTTTTCAACCAATCATAAAATAATCCTTTTCTAGCAACATGAATAACAGGTGGATTTAAAATTAAGTTTTTATATCTTTTTATTTCATAATCAGAATTTAATTTTTTTAATTCTTCATCTAAAATATTTCTAAAATTTATAATATTATCTGGACATTTTTTAAATTCTATTATCCATTCATGTGATCCAGATTTTTCTCCTTTCATATAAATAGGGCCTGCTGTATATTCATGAATTATTGAATTTGTTTTAACACAAGTATTAGTCAATGCTTTATCAGAATTTTCTACAATTAATTCTTCTCCAAAAGCATTTATATAATGACAAGTTCTTCCAGTAATTACAATTCTATATGGTAATATAGAAGTAAATTTTATTGTGTCTCCAGTAAGATATCTCCATAATCCAGAATTTGTAGAAATAACCATAGCATAGTTTTTATTTAATTCTACATTTTCTATTGGAACAATTTTAGGATTATCATTATGAATTTCTTCTATAGGAATAAATTCATAAAAAATTCCATGATTTAATAATAATAAAAGATTTTCATTATTACTTTGATCTTGTACAGCAAAAAATCCTTCTGATGCACTGTAAACATTATAATAATTAATAGAATTAGGAAATATTTTTTTATATTGAATAATATAAGGATTTAAATTCATTCCTCCATGAAATATTACCTCAATATTTGGCCATATTTCATGAATATTATGTTTATTAAATTTTTTTAATAATTTTTCAAGAAAAATAAGCATCCAGGAACAAACTCCTAATAAAATACGAACATCTTTATTCCATGTTTCTATTATAAGATTGTTTAATTTATTTTCCCATTCACTCATTAATGCAATATTTTTTCTAGGAATACAAATATTTTCAGCCCAAAAAGGTAAATTTTTAATTAAAATAGATGATAAATCTCCATGAAAAGTATTATAAAATTTATTTATAGTATAACTACCACCTAATCTTACTGCTTTTCCAAAAAAAATTTTAGTTTTAGAATGATTATGAATATAAATAGATAACATATCTTTTCCAGCTTTGTAATGTCCATATTTCATAGAATCAGTAGATACAGGTATATATTTACTTCTTGAAGCAGTTGTTCCTGATGATTTTGCAAACCATTTTATTTTTCCTGGCCATAATATATTTTTTTCTCCTTTTCTAATTCTATCAATTGTAATTTTTAAATCAGAATATTTACATATTGGAATTCTTTCAAAAAATTGTTTATATTTTTTTATTTCATGAAATTTATATTTGTTTCCAAATTCAGTATTTTTAGCATATACGATTAATTTTGTCAATAGTTTATTTTGTGTTTCTATTGGATATCGCATAAATAATTCTATATCATTAATTCTTTTTTTTAGAAAATAATGTGTTATATATTCAGATAAATAATTTATTATCATATATAATTTTAATAATAATAAAATTTAATAAATACATTTTTTATTTGAAATGTATATTGATACTATTTCAAATAGTAATTTTTTTATTGATATTTCATTAAAATTATGGTACATCAAAAGTTTTTTCATTTTATTACCATAATAGTAAAAAGAATTTATTGATTTACATAAATATTTATATGCATAATTATTATTGGATAATAATTTTCCTATTGTATTTACAATAATTTTATTATAATAATAATAAATTTTTTTTATAAATATATTTGATGGAATAGAAAATTCCAATATAGCTAATAAGCCATATGGGTTCAATACTCTATATATTTCTTTCATAGAAACATGTATATGTTGAAAATTTCTTATTCCAAATGAAATTGTTATAATATCGAAATATTCATCATTAAATGGTATATTACAAGAATTTCCATTAATAAAGGAAATATTTTTTATTTTTTTTTTATATAATTTTTTTTTTGCTATTTTTAACATTTTATTTGCAGGATCTAATCCAATAATATTGGATCTATAAAATTTTTTTGATAATAAAAAAGCTAATTCTCCAGTTCCAGTAGCTAAATCTAATATATTTATATAATTGTTTTGTGATAATATTTTTTTTTTTAATAAATCAACTAATTTTTTTCTCCAATTAAAATCCATACCAAGAGATAAAATACTATTTATTAAATCATAATTTTTTGATATATCATTAAACATATTTATTAGTTTCATTTTGAAATTTTTTATATTTTTTTATATAATTTTTTTTATACATTATTCGTAATTCGTATATATACTTTACTTTATTTATAAAATTTTTTTATTATTTTTTTTATAGTTAAATTATTTATTCTAATAAATTTTATATTATAAAAAAATTTGTTATTTTTCCGTTAAAATGATTCAATCAGTCATCACAGGAACAGGACATTACATACCAAAAAAAATTATAAAAAATGAATATTTTTTGGATTACGAATTTTATAATAAAAAAGGAATAAAAATTAATGAATCTAATGATAAAATTATAAAAAAATTTAAGGATATTACAGATATAGAAGAAAGAAGATATGTTGAAAAAAATATTTTGAATTCTGATATCGCTACTATAGCTGCAAAAAAAGCATTAATAAATTCTAAAATTTATAAAGAAAAAATAGATTATATAATATCTGCTCATAATTATGGTAATATTAATCCTATTTCTTTTCAATCTGATTTTGTTCCTTCTATATCTGCAAAAGTAAAAAATAAACTTAATATAAAAAATAAAAAATGTCGTCCATATGACATGATTTTTGGTTGTACTGGATGGATTGAAGGAATGATTTTGGCAGATCAATTATTACGTTCTAAAAATGCTAAAAATATATTAATTATTGGATCTGAAACACTTTCTAATGTAATAGACCCATATGATAGAAATTCTATGATATTTTCTGATGGAGCTGGAGCTGTAGTTTTATCAGCTATTGAAAATTTTAGAGAAAAATTCGGAATTATTCATTATGATAGTCAATGTAGTAATAACGATGAAATATATTATTTATCAAATGGACCATCTTTAAATTCTAATTATACTAAATCTTTGGTAAATATAAAAATGAATGGAAGAAGAATTTACGAATATGCATTAAAAATGGTTCCTAACATGTTAAAAACAATTATTGATGAATCAAAATTACATATAAAAGATATAAAAAAGATTATTATACATCAAGCTAATGCAAAAATGGATTATGCTATTATAAATAGATTGTTTAATCTGTATAAAATTTCATTAAATAATAATATTAAAAAAATTATGCCAATGACTATACATAAACTTGGAAATTCTTCCGTAGCAACTGTTCCTACTTTATTAGATTTAATATTACGTGAAAAAATGTTGCCTCATAAAATTAATCCTGGAGATAATATATTAATGGCAGCTTTAGGTGCCGGAATGAATATTAATGGAATTATATATCGTTTTCCAAAAAAAAATTTTATATATAAAAATCATGAAAAAAAATATACATCCAAATAATTATAGATTAGTTGTATTTAAAGATATTAATAATAACAAAACTTTTATTTGTAGATCAACTGTAGAAACAAAAGAATTTATTCAAATAGAAAAAATAAATTATCCTTTGTATAAAATGGAAATATCTAGTTATTCTCATCCTTTTTTTACTGGAGAAAAAAGATTTTTAGGAAAAACAGGTCCTGCAGAAAAATTTAAAAGAAAATACGAAAAATACAATAAAAATAAAAAATAAAATTATGAACATAATATTATATGATGATATAATAGTGTGGAATAATTTATTACCGTTAACTTTAACTAGATCTATATCAGAAATACGATCAGGAATATTTACATTGAAAAAACGATGGGAAAATTATTTTGAAAAAAATATTAATTATATTTTTACTAAATCTTTTCTTTTAGAAAAATATTTATTAAAAAAAGAAAATTTAATATTCAAAAATGTATTATTAATTAATTCATCATTTATTCCAAACAAAGAAATATTTAACATAATTTATTGTATGAATAATAATGAAATTATTTTTTTTAAAAAAGAAATTGTTGCGATAAAAAAAGAATATTTTTCTTATAAAGATTATGATAATAAAAATTTTTTATATGAATTGAAAAAAAATTGTAAAAAAGTATATTTAATTAAAGAAATTATTAGAATAAAATATTTATGGGATATTATAAAATATAATATTTTTTTGTTAAAAAAAGATTTTTCCTTTTTGACAAAAGGAAAAAAATCTAATATTTTATTGGGTAAAAATATAATTATAAATAAAGATAATATTTTTTTAGAAGAAGATTTAAAAACAAATAATGTTGTATTAAATGCCAATTTTGGTCCAATATATATAAAAAAAAAAGTTGATATAATGGAAGGAACAGTTATAAGAGGTCCAGTTTTTATTGGAAATAATTCAGTATTAAATATTGGATCAAAAATATATGGAGGAACAAGTATAAATTCGTTTTGTAAAGTTGGTGGAGAGATTATAAATTCAATATTGTTTTCATATTCTAATAAATCTCATGAAGGATTTATGGGAGATACTGTTTTAGGTGAATGGTGTAATTTAGGTTCTGGAACAAATATTTCTAATTTAAGAAATGATTATTCCAAAGTAACAATATGGAATTATTGTAAAAATAAATTTATTTCCACTAAAATACAATTTTTAGGAATGATAATGGGGGATCATTCTAAATCATCAATTAATACTCAATTTAATACATCAACAGTAGTTGGTGTTGGAGCAAATATTTTTGGATATGGATTTCCTCCTAGATTTATTCCTTCATTTTCTTTAGGTGGAATACAAAATAATAGAAAAATACCTTTTGAAAAGGTATGTAAAACTGCAAAAATTGTAATGAAAAGAAGAAATAAACAGTTTTCTATTATAGAAAAAAATATATTAGAATATATATATAAATTATCTTAATTAATGATTTATATTTTATTAGTATAAGTTGTAATATAAAATTAATAATGTTAAAGCATAATTTAGGATTTCCTAGAATAGGAGAACAAAGAGAATTAAAAAAAGCTTGTGAATCTTATTGGAATGGAAAAATTGATTCAGTAAAATTATTTGAAATAGGTAAAAAAATAAGAATAGAAAATTGGAATATTCAAAAACATTATGGAATAGATTTAATACCATGTAATGATTTTAGTTTTTATGATCATGTATTAGATATGTCTTTTTTAATAGGATCAATTCCTGATTCTTATTTTAACTTAAAATTTAAAAATGATATTGATTTATATTTTTCTATGGCAAGAGGATATCAAAAACATAAATTTGATATCAAAGCAATGGAAATGACTAAATGGTTTAACACTAATTATCATTATATTGTTCCAATATTTACTAAAAATCAAAAGTTTTTTATATACTCTAAAAAATTATTTAATGAAATAAAAGAATTAAATAATATAGTAGATTCAACAGATAAAATTAAACCAGTATTAATAGGTCCAGTTACTTATCTTTCTTTAGGAAAAGAAAAAGATAATACATTTCATAAAATGGATTTGATAGAAAATATTGTTTCTGTTTATATAGAAATTATTAATAAATTATTAAATAAAGGAATAAAATGGATTCAATTAGATGAACCTATATTATCAATGGATTTATATGATAAAGAAAAAGAAGCATTTCAATATGCGTATAAAAAAATATATAATTATTTTTCTTTATCTGATGTAAAAATTATATTAACATCTTATTTTGATGGAATATTAGATAATTTATCTATTATAAAAAATTTTAATGAATATATAACAGCTATACATATAGATTTAGTTGAAGATCCAAATCAATTAAAAGATGTTTTATCTTTTATAAAAGATTCAAAAACAATTTTATCTATGGGAATAGTTAATGGAAGAAATATATGGAAAAATAGGTATAATGATACTATTGATAAAATTAAAAAAGCTATTTTTTCAATAGGAAAAGATAGAATAATGATTGCACCTAGTTGTTCTCTAATACATATTCCTATTGATTTAGATAAAGAAAATAATATTCATTTAGATATAAAAGAAAGAATGTCTTTTGCAAAACAAAAAATTAAAGAATTAAATGATATAGAAAAAATTTTAGAAGGAGATAGAAATATTTTATTAAAAAATTCTTTTTTAATAAAAAAATTAGAAAATTCTACTATTATTCACAATAAAGAAGTAAAACTTAGATCTGATAATATTTCAAATAAATATATACAAAGAAAAAACGATTTTTCTATAAGACAAAAAAAACAAAAAGAGAAATTTAATTTTCCATTGTTTCCTACTACAACTATAGGATCTTTACCTCAAACAAAAGAATTAAGAGATATAAGAAATAAGTTTAAAAATAAAAAAATTAGTGAAAAAGAATATGTAAAAAAAATAAAAAGTTTTATTATATATGCCATTAAAAAACAAGAAGAAATTGGATTAGATGTTTTAGTACATGGAGAATTTGAAAGAACTGATATGGTAGAATATTTTTCAGAAAAATTAAATGGAATTTTATCTACTGATTATGGATGGGTTCAAAGTTATGGAAGTAGATGCGTAAAACCTCCTGTTATTTATGGAGATGTTAGTAGAATTGGTGATATGACAACTGATTGGATTTGTTTTGCACAATCTAATACTAATAAATTTATAAAAGGAATGTTAACTGGACCAGTTACTATAATAAAATGGTCATTTGTTAGAGATGATCAACCAATATATAAAACTTCTTATCAAATAGCATTTGCTATTAGAGATGAAGTTTTATCTTTAGAAAAACTTGGAATTAATATTATACAAATAGATGAACCTGCTTTAAGAGAAGGTCTTCCATTAAAAAGAAAAAATTGGAAATATTATTTTAGTTGGTCTATTAAATCATTTCGTATTTCATCAAGTGGAGTAAAAGATGAAACTCAAATACATACCCATATGTGTTATAGTGAATTTAATGATATAATTAAACAAATATCTGATTTAGATGCAGATGTTATTACAATAGAATCAGCTAGATCTAATATGGAATTATTGAAAAATTTTTCTGATTTTTATTATCCAAATGAAATAGGTCCAGGAGTGTACGATATTCATTCTCCAAGAATTCCATCAGTAATGGAAATTTATGATTTAATAAAAAAAGCCGCTAATTTTTTATATAAAGAAAATATTTGGATTAATCCAGATTGTGGTTTAAAAACTAGAAAATGGAATGAAGTTTTGGATTCTATTAAAAATATGGTTAAAGCAACAAAAATAGCAAGAAAAGAATTATCTTAAAGTAAATAAATAATAAATTTTGATTAAAAATATTACAAAAATAATCAATAAAATATGGATTTGGAAAGAAGAGAAAAGGAAATAAAAAAAAAATTTGAATCTTTAAAAGATTGGGAAAAAAGATATAGATATTTAATTGATTTAGGTGAAAAATTAACTAAAAAATCTTCAGATTTTAGATCTGAAGATAAATTAATTCATGGGTGTCAATCAAAAGTTTGGTTAGAAGTTATATTTAATAATAATAAACTTTTTTTTGATGCAGATAGTGATGCATTATTACCTAAAGGAATGGCCGCTCTTATGATATATTTATATTCAGATCTTTTCCCATATGAAATTGTATCATCAAATAATAATTTAATTTACGAATTAAAATTAACAACTTTTCTTTCTCCTATTAGAGCTAATGGTTTAATATTACTTTTAAAAAAAATAAAACATTACGCAAATTATTTTAACAAATAAAATTTTTAGTTAAAAAATTTTAATATTTATTAAAAAAATATGTTTAATACTATTAATCCAGTTGATAATACTATTATAGAAACGTATAATTTTTTTTCTAAAAAAGAAATTGATAACATTTTATTAAAATCTAGTTCTTCATATAAAGAATGGAATAATATTACATTAGATACAAGAATTTTTTTTATTGAAAAATTGTATTCATGTATGAAAAAAAAAATAGATATTTTATCCACATATATAACAAAAGAAATGGGTAAACCTATAATACAATCTAAATATGAAGTTGATAAAAGTATAAAATTATGTAAATATTATTGTGATATAAAAGAGGATCTTTTTGTTCAAGATATAAATATTAAACATGATAAAAAATATACTTTTCAAAAAAAGTATTATATAAAATATGAGCCAATAGGATGTATATTAGGAATTACTCCTTGGAATTATCCTATTTGGCAAATTATGAGATCTTCTATTCCTAATTTAATATTGGGAAATGTGATTTTAATAAAACCTGCTCTTAATACTATAGGATGTTCTTTAATAATAGAAAAAATATTTATAGAATCTGGATTTCCAAAAGGAGTATTTCAAGTATTAAAAGTTAAAAATAATATGATAGAATATATCATATCTAATGATATAGTACAGGGAGTTACTTTTACAGGAAGTACAAATACTGGAAGTATTATAGGGTCTATATCTGGTAAATATATAAAAAAATCTATTTTAGAATTAGGAGGGAATGATTCTTTTATTGTTTTAAAAGATGTTAAAAATATAGATAAAGTTGCTAAATTTGCTGTTGAATCCAGGTTAAATAATACAGGTCAAACATGTATATCTGCAAAAAGATTTATTGTAGATAAATTTGTTATTAATGAATTTATAGATTTGATTATAAAAGAAATGAAAAAATTTAAAGAAGGAGATTTATATAATGATAAAACAAAAATAGGATATATTTCTAGGTATGATTTTTCAGAAAAATTATATAAACAATATAAAGATATTATATTAAATGGAGCATTTGTTTGTTTAGAATCTAAAAGAAATAGAAATTTTTTTTCTCCTTCTTTATTAAAGATTACAAAAGAAAATATGGTTCAAGAAGAATTATTTGGTCCAATAGCTATTTTAATTCCTTTTTATAAAGAAAAGGAAATACCATCAATTGTAAATAATACAATATATGGATTAGGAGCTTCTATTTGGACAAATAATATAGATAAAGCAAAAAGTATCTCAAAAAATATAAATACTGGTATGGTTTTTATAAATGATATTGTTAAATCACATCCTTATCTTCCTTTTGGAGGAATAAAAAAATCAGGATATGGAAGAGAATTATCTATACATTCTATTAAAGAATTTTCTAATTGGAAAACTATAGTAATAAATAATGATTTATTATAATATATTTATTATATCATTTTTCTCATTCTAGATATAGGTATGTGCATTTGATCTCTATATTTTGCTATAGTTCTTCTAGCAACTAAGTATCCTTTCTTTTTAAGAATTATAGATAATTTTTCATCTGTAAGAGGTTTTTCTTTATTTTCTTTAGATATAGATTCTCCTATAATTTTTTTAATTTCAATTGAAGAAATATTTTCTCCTTCTACATTTTTCATTTTTTCTGAAAAAAAACTTTTAACTAAAAATGTTCCATAAGGAGTACTTACATATTTACTATTTGCTACACGTGATACTGTTGATATTCCTACTCCAATATATTGAGAAATATCTTTTAGAATCATAGGTCTTATTTTAAGAGGATCTCCTGTAAAAAAATATTCTTTTTGATAATTCATTATGGCATTCATAGTTAACATAAGTGTATTTTTTCTTTGTTTAACAGCATCAACAAACCATTTTGCTGAATTAATTTTATCTTTAATAAATATTATAGTTTTTTCATCTTTCTTATCAAATTGTGTATAATTTTTATACATTTTTATATATAAAGGTGATATTTTTAGTTCTGGTATATTTCTTTGATTTATAGTTAATTCTAATTTTTCATCTATAATAGATATAGTAAAATCTGGTATAATAGAATCTAATATTCTATAATTTTCTGAATATAATTTACCTGGTTTAGGATTTAATTTTTTTATTTGATATAATATTTCTCTTAATTTATCTTTATTTAATCCTAATTTTTTTTGTATTTTTTCGTAATGTTTTTTTACAAAAGATTCAAAATGATCATTAATAATTTTCTTTGCAAGAATAATTTTTTCATTTATTTTTTTTTTTTCTAATTGTATTAATAAACATTCTTGTAAATTTCTGGCACCGATACCATCGGGTTCTAGTTTTTGTATATATTTTATTAATAATTTATTAATTTTTTTTTCATTTACTGAAATTTTAAACATCAAAAAAATATCATTTATTATAGAATTTATTTCTCTTCTTAAATATCCATTATTATCTATATTACCTAATATAAAATCTGATATTAAAATATCATTGGGACTTAACTTAAAAGTATGTAATTGATTTTTTAAATATTCTTGAAAAGAACATTTAGATACAACATGTATTTTATTAATCAGATTTGTTTTATTAATAAATTTATATTCTTCAATTTCATCATAACTAAAATAATCTTCTATTTCTGATAAATCTAAATTTATATTTTCTTCTTGAGTAATTTTTTCATTTTCTGATGATTCAATATTAATATTTTCTTTTTCATTTTCAGAAGAAATTTCATTAGAAAAATATGATTCTTCTTCTAAAGCTGGATTTTCTTCTAATTCTTTTTGAACTTTTTGTTCAAAATC
Source organism: Blattabacterium cuenoti (assembly GCF_014252315.1). Classification (GTDB taxonomy): domain Bacteria; phylum Bacteroidota; class Bacteroidia; order Flavobacteriales; family Blattabacteriaceae; genus Blattabacterium; species Blattabacterium cuenoti_AI. The sequence continues at coordinate 491,152 of NZ_CP059216.1, read as the reverse complement.
CACAACAGATAATTGAACTAATTTCATTAATTTTATTTGCTGTGGAGAAAGTTTATGTTGTCCTTTTTGTAATAATTGTTGTTTTATCATTAAAAAAATTTTTTATCTAAAATTCCGCATTTCCTGGTGTTCTTGGAAAGGGAATAACATCTCGAATATTATTCATACCTGTAATAAATTGAACTAATCTATCAAATCCTAATCCAAATCCACTATGAGGTACTGATCCAAAACGACGTGTGTCTAAATACCACCATAATGTATTTTCATCTATGTTTAGTTTTTTTATTTTTTTTAATAAAAATTCATAACGTTCTTCTCTTTGTGATCCTCCAACAATTTCTCCTATTTCTGGAAATAAAATATCCATAGAGCTAACTGTTTTTTCATTATAATCATTTACACGCATATAAAAGGCTTTTATAGAAGAAGGATAATCAAATATAATAACTGGTGTATTATTAAAATAAATATTTGTTATATATTGTTCATGTTCAGATTGTAAATCAACACCCCAAAAAATTGGATAAGAAAATTTTATATTTTTTTTTTCTATTTCTTTTTTTAAAATATTTATAGATTCTGTATAACTAATTTTATGAAAAGGAGTTTTATATATATGTTTTAATCTTTCAACAATAAATTTTTTTTTTCCTTTATTACATTTTTTTGTATTTTCATCTAAAAATAATAAATCTTCTATACAGTATTTTAAAACATAATTAATAATAAATTTCAATAATTTTTCAGCTAAATCTATACTTTCTTTTAAAGAAGAAAAAGCTATTTCTGGTTCTATCATCCAAAATTCAGATAAATGTCTAGTAGTATTTGAATTTTCTGCTCTAAATACTGGTCCAAAAGTATAAACTTTTCCTAATCCTATTATAGCAGATTCAGCTTCTAATTGTCCTGATACACTTAAATATGTTTTTTTTTTGAAAAAATCATTTGATAAAGTTTTATAATCATTTTCTTTTATAATATTTAATGTAGTTATTCTAAACATTTTTCCTGATCCTTCACAATCAGAAGTCGTTATAATAGGTGTATGTAAATAAAAAAAATTTTTTTTTTGAAAAAATTTATGAACAGAAAAAGATATATAATTGCGAATACGCATTACACAACTAAATATTTTTGTTTGAAATCGTAAATGTGCATTTTCTCTAATTTTTTCTAAACTATGTTTTTTAGGCTGTAATATAGATTTTTGTAAAATATCAGATGGTACTGATGTATAAAAAAATATATTTGATAATTTTAATTCAACAAATTGTTTTGATCCTATACTTTTTTTTACTATTCCTGTTATTTTAACAGATGATCCTACAGTTATTTTTTTTACTATATTTTTATCAAAATTTTTTGGTAAAACGACTTGTAAATTTTTAACTGTAGAACCATCATTAAGAATAATAAAAATAGAATGATGAAAAGATTTTATCCATCCTTCAACAAATATTTCTTTATTAAGAAAATAAATATTTTTATTTAAAATTTCTTTAATTGAATATTTTTTTTTCATTTTATATCTATATTGTCAATATTTCTTTTTCTTTTATAAAAAATAAAATATTTATTTTTTCAATATATTCATTTGTTATTTTTTGAATTTTATTTTCTCCTATTTTATTTAAATCTTCAGAAAAATTTAATTTTTTTAAATATTGATTATATTTTTTTCTTATGTTTCTTATAAGTATTTTTGATTGATCTGTATAATTTTTTATTTTTTTTACTAAATCATTTCTACTCTCTTCTGTTAAAACAGGAATATGTATATGAATACTAGTTCCTTTATTAGTAGGAGTAAATCCTAAATTAGCGTTTATAATAGCTTTATCAATTAAAGATGTTGTATTAGAATCCCAAGGTGTAACAATAATATTCATATTATCTACAATTGTTATACTAGATATTTCTATTAATGTAATAAATGATCCATAATATTTTACTTTTATTTTTTCTAAAAAAGAAACAATAGATTTACTTCCTAATCTAATATGATTAATTTCTTTTTTTAGATTACAAAAAATTATTTTCATTTCTTTTTTACAAGAAAAAATGATATCTTTTAATTCTTCCATAAATATACTTTATCTAGTTTTAGAAACTAATGTACCTATTTTTTCACCAGAAATAACTTTTTGAAAGTTTCCTTTTCTATTTATATCGAAAATAATAATTGGTAAATTATTTTCATTTCCTAGAATAAAAGCAGTTTGATCCATTACTTTAATTCTCATTTGATATGCCATTTCAAATGAAATATTTTTAAATTTTTTAGCATATTTATCTTTTTCTGGATCAGTTGTATAGATTCCATCTACTCTAGTTCCTTTTAATAAAACATCTGCCTTAATTTCTATAGCACGTAATACAGCTGCCGTATCTGTAGTAAAATAAGGATTTCCTATTCCAGCAACAAATATCACTACTCTACCTTTTTCTAAATGACGAATTGCACTATTTTTTCCAAATGGTTCAGCTATTTGATCCATTCTAATAGCTGTTTGAATATATGCGCATACTCCTACATTTTCTAAATAAGATTGAAATGCAATACCATTTATAACAGTAGCTAACATCCCCATGTAATCTCCTTCTATGCGATTTATTATTTTTTCTTTAATTCTAGAAAATCCTCTAAATATATTACCTCCACCTATTACTATAGCAACTTGTCCTCCCATTTTTATTACATTTTTAACTTCTACTGCATATTGTTTAAGTTTAGCAGAATGTAATCCAAATTCATTATCACCCATTAAAGCTTCTCCACTTAGTTTTAATAATGATCTTTTATACTTCATGTATATATTGTTCTAAAATCTTATGGAAAAATTCCTAATTTTTTATAAGAATCAACTATTTTTTTAATAGATAGTAAAAAAGCTGCAGTTCGTGTACTATTTATACATAATGATTTTTTTAAATCACGTATTTTATGAAATCCATTAATCATAGTATCTTCTAACCCACTTCTTACTAAATCTATCTCACTTGCACCTCTTAATATAATTTTTTTCTCTTCTATAGAGACTTTTTTTTTGCAAATTGTTTCAATAATCTGTAATAATTCTGAATTCATATTTTCACTAAATTTTCTTTCTACTCTTCCATAACGAACATGACTTAAGTTTTTAAGCCATTCAAAATAAGAAACAGTAACACCTCCAGCATTTAGGTATATATCCGGAATGATTATAATACCTTTTTTTCTAAGTATTTTATCAGCATCATAAGTTATAGGCCCATTAGCTGCTTCTCCTATAATTTTTGCTTTAATTTTATCAGCATTATTCTTATGTATTACATTTTCTAACGCTGCTGGAATTAAAATATCACATTCTAATTCTAATGCTTTATCTGTATTATTTATATTTTTTGCACCTGGAAAATTTAAAATAGATCCTGTTTCTTTCAAATGTGAAAGAACATCAGAAATATTCAATCCATTTTCGTTATATATTGCACCTTCTCTTTCTGCCAAAGCTATAATTATAGCTCCAGAATTATAAAAAAAATTAGCTACATGATAACCAACATTTCCTAGTCCTTGTATTATAATTTTTTTTCCAATTATTCCAATATCTAATCCAATAGAAAACATTTCTTCTTTCATTCTACATAATTCTCTAATACCATAAAAAACACCTAGACCTGTAGCTTCTTTTCTTCCTCTAACTCCTCCTTGTGAAATCGGTTTTCCAGTTACACAAGCTAATGCATTAACATCTCCTGGGTTTAAAGAAAGAAATGTATCAAAAATCCAACTCATTTCTCTTTCTCCAGATCCATAATCAGGAGCAGGAACATCAATTCCAGGTCCAATAAAATTTTTTTTTATTAATTCAGAAGTATAACGACGAGTTATCTTTTCTATATTGTCTATTGACATAGTTTGTGGATCTATTTTTATGCCACCTTTAGCTCCTCCAAATGGAACATCCATTATAGCACATTTATATGTCATAAGTGCTGCTAATGTCATTATTTCGTTTTGATTAACTTTAATACTATATCTAATACCTCCTTTACAAGGAAGTTTATGATGAGAATGTTGAACTCTATATGATTCAATTACTTTTATTTCTTTTCCTATTCTAACTGGAAAATTTATTCTATAAACAGAATTACATAATTTAATTTGCTCTAAAAGACCTTTTTCTACAGAAATGAATTTAGCTGCTTTATTAAAATTTTTTTCTATACAATGAAAAAAATCATATGAACCAGTTTTATTTTGGTTTTTTTTTAACATAAAAAAGTGTTTTACACATTTATTGTATTAGATAATATAAAATAATTATTACATTATTATGATTCATTTAATTGATTTTCAATATAATATATTTATTATTTTTTTTGGTATTATAATTAATTTTTTCAATTTTTTTTTTTTCAAAAGATTTTTTATTTCATAATCATTTAAAACTATATTTTTTATTTCATCTATTGAATATTTAGAATTAAAATTTTTTATAAATTTTAATTTTCCATTAAACATAATAATATATTTTACTTTTTTTTCAATATATTTAGAATTATAAGTAGGAATATATGAATATACAATAGATTTTTTTTTTCCTAATTTATTCCATAATTCTTCAGCAATATAAGGAGCAAATGGTGATATTAATTTTACTAATGGTTCAAGTATTTTTTCTTTATTACATTTAATTTTAATTAGTTTATTTACAATAATCATAAAAGAACTAATACATGTGTTAAAAGAAAATTTTTTTATTTTATTATCTATATCTTTAATAAAAGAATGTAAAATCTGCATTTCTTTAAATGTTGGAGGATCTTTACATACATTAAAATTTCCATTTATATGATATAATTTCCAAAATTTATTAATAAAGTTTTTTACTCCTATTATTTTTTCTTCATTCCAAGATTTAGATTGATTTATAGGGCCTAAAAACATTTCATACATTCTGAAAACATCAGATCCATATTTATAATATATATGATCAGGATTTATTACATTAAATTTAGATTTAGACATTTTTTCTAACTTTCTTTTACATAAAAAGACTCCTTTTTCCATTAAAAATGAAGCATGCATAAATTCGTTATTATATTTTTTAAATTTATCTATATTTAACTGATTATTTTCTTTTATAAAAGATATATCTATATACATTTCTTGATATGTAAATAAATCTTTTTTTTTTTCTTTTAATTCGTAAGATACAAAAATTCTTTTTCCAATAACTTTTAAAATTATAGCAGAGTAACTTAAAATCATTCCTTGATTTAATATTTTTTTGAATGGTTCTTCTTCGTTTATCCATCCTCTATCTTTTAAAAATTTATTCCAAAATCTTGCGTAAATCAAATGACCGGTTCCATGTTCAGCTCCGCCAATATATAAATCAACATTTTTCCAATATTTTTCTTTTTTTGCATCTAAAAAAAATTTGTTATTATGAACATCCATATAACGTAAAAAATACCAACTTGATCCAGCCCAACTAGGCATAGTACTAGTTTCTATTGGAAAAATATTTTTATAATCAATTAAATTATTAGATACTATTTTTTTTTTTGTTTCATCCCAAGCCCAATTTTTTGCTCTCTGTAACGCAGATTTTCCGTCTTTTGGATAATAATTTTTTATTACTGGTAATATAATAGGTAATTTTTTTTTTGGAATTGATATTGGAATTTTATTTTTAAAATATATTGGAATTGGCTCACCCCAATATCTTTGTCTAGAAAAAATTGCATCACGTAATTTATAATATGTTTTAATTTTTCCTATTTGTTTTTCAACAATAAATTTTAAAATTTTTTTTCTTGCTTCATATCTATTTAATTTATTTATAAACAATGAATTAATACAAAATTCATTTTTATTTATTACTTTTAATACAGGTATAGTTTCTAAATTAAATATTTTGGAAAAAAACATACTATCTTTTTCATGTTCAGGTATTCCAGCTTTTATAACATGTAATTCATTTTTTGAGTAGAAAAAATCACTGATAAAAATTGGTATACATTTTTTTGTAATAGGATGCAATATATAATTATCCGTTAATATTCCAATATCAGATGATGTATTTAAAAATTTTTTATATAAAATGTTATTATTAATTAATGTTTGTTTATTACATAAAGAATTTATTTTTTTTGAAAGAAAATGATTTTTAGATAATACAATAAAAGTAATTCCGAATATTAATTCTGGATAATAAATAGGAATTTCTAATTTAATATTATTATTTGCAATTTCTGCTATAATTGTACATATTTTGGATTTTCCAATCCAATTGGATTGGATTTTTTTAAGAGATTTAGAACATTTTATTGTATTCAATCCATTTATAAGTCTTTTTGAATATGCACTAACTCTTATGTTCCATTGTAACATTTTTTTTTTATATACAGAAAATCCTCCTCTTATACTTTTTCCATTATTAACTTCTTCATTAGCTAAAACAGTATTTAGTTCAGGACACCAATTAACTATACTATCAAATAAAAAAGCTAAACGATAATTTTGAAGAATTTTTTCTTTTTCGTATTTATTATATTTTTTCCATGTTTTTGAATCAAATTTTTTAATGTATGATGTATATGCTTTTGTTAAATAATTACCATTATTTTCAAATTCTTTAATTAATAATCCTATAGATTTAGCTTTATCTTCATTTTTATCATACCAAGAATTAAAAATTTCTATGAACATCCATTGAGTCCATTTATAATATAATGGATTTCTAGTACTTAATTTTCTACTCCAATCAAATGATATTCCAATATTATTTATTTGTTTTTGATATCTAACTTCATTTTCATATGATGTTTTTTTAGGATTTTTACCAGTTTGAATAGCATATTGTTCTGCAGGTAATCCAAAAGAATCAAATCCTATTGGATGTAGTACATTAAAGCCTTTTCCTCTTTTATATCTTGCATAAATATCAGAAGCTATATAACCTAAACAATGTCCTACATGTAATCCTGATCCTGATGGATAAGGAAACATATTTAATATATAATATTTATTTTTTTTATTTTCCTTAATATGGAAAGTTTTATGTTTTTTCCAATATGTATTCCATTTTTTTTCTATTTCTTGAAAATTATATTTCATTATATTTTTATTAAAAATAATTTTTATTGTTGTTTATTATGTAATTTTTTAAATTTTAAAAAAATATATATAGACATATACATATATAATAATGTAATTTTATTAAAAAAATTAAAAAATAAATATAGAAATGTTTAATGAAAATGAAGATAAAAATAGTTTTTTAAACAAAAAATTTTTAAATAATCAAACTATAAATGTATTAGTAAAACTTGTACATAATAATCCGGATGATATAGTTGATATATTTAGTTTATTAAAATTACAAAAAGCTAAATATGTATTTAAATTTTTGGATTTTCCTATAAAAAAAAAACTTATAGAAAATTTTTCTCATACTAAAAGAAGAGAATTTTTAAATTATCTATCTGTAGATGATCGTGTTTCTTTTTTAGAAAATCTTCCTAAAATATTTTTAAAAGATTTAATTAAATATTTAAATACTGAAGAAAAAAAAAAAACATTAGTATCTTTAGGATATCCTGAAAATAGTGTAGGACGTTTAATGGTTCCATATAACATTGCAGTTAAAAAAGATTGGAAAATAGAAGAAGTTTTGATTTATATCAGAAAAGAAGTAAAAAATAGTGATGTTATAGAAATTATTTATATAGTAGATAACAAAGGTAAATTAATAAACGATATAAAATTAGGAGAATTTTTATTAGTTGATCCAAATACAAGAGTTTCTAAATTAATAGATGATAGTAAATATATTTCAGTTTTAAAAGTAACTGATACAGAAGAAAAAGCTACTAAAATATTTTCAATGAATAATAGAGTATCATTGCCTGTAGTAGATGATCAAAATTATTTATTAGGTATAGTAACTATTGACGATATATTATGGGTATTAAATGAAAATTATAAAGAAGATTTTCAAAAAATGGGAGGTATGGAGGTTATTAATCAATCTTATTTGAAGATACCATTATATAATTTGATAAAGAAAAGAGCTGGATGGTTAATATTACTTTTTATGGGAGAAATGTTAACTACTACAGTAATGCATAAATTTTCTTGGTTTATAGAAAAAGCTATAGTATTATCATTATTTATACCATTAGTAGTCTCTAGTGGAGGTAATAGTGGATCTCAAGCTTCAAGTTTGATTATTCAAGCAATGGCTTTAGGAGAAGTTAAAATAAAGGATTGGTGGATAGTAATGAGAAGAGAAATTATTTGTGGTTTTTTTTTAGGTAGTTTTTTAGGTTTTACAGGATTTTTACGTATAGTTACATGGCATGGAATAAATTTAGTTAATTATGGTAAACATTGGATTTTAATTGGATTTACAGTTTTTTTATCTTTAATTGGAGTAGTTTCTTGGGGTACAATAAGTGGATCAATGTTACCATTTATAATTAAAAAATTAGGTGGGGATCCAGCAAGTTCTTCAGCTCCTTTTGTAGCTACATTAGTAGATGTTATTGGATTATTAATATATTTTTCTATATCATATTATATTTTACGTGGGATTTTACTATAAAAATTTATTTCTAAATTCATTTAGAATTATATTTATATCTTTTGAAATAGGACAAGAAAAATAATATTTTTTTCCATTTGGATGAATGAATGAAATAGATATTGCATGTAATGCTTGTCTAGACAGTTTGTATAAACAATTTTTGAAAAAAGATTTATATTTATTTGGTAATTTTTTTATAAAATGCTCATCTTTTCCATATGTTGTATCACAAATTATTGGATTTCCTAAATATTTAAAATGTACTCTTATTTGATGAGTTCTACCTGTTTCTAAATTACATAAAACTAAAGTAATATATTTTCCAAAAATTTCTAATATTTTATAATGTGTTACTGAATATTTTCCTATTTTATTTATATTACTATTGATCATTTTTTTTCTATTATTAGGATCTCTCCTAATAAATCCTTCAATAATTTTTTTTTTATTAGAAACATCTCCCCATATCAATGCTATATATTCTCTTTTTATTGTTTTATATAAAAATTGTTTACATAAAAATTTATAAGAAATATTATTTTTTGCTATAATTAATAATCCAGATGTATCTTTATCTAATCTATGGACTAATCCTCCTCTGTATACATTATTTGAAAATATATAATCATAGTAATATTTAATTCCATGAATTAATGTTTTTGTTTCATTTCCGCATCCTGGATGAACTACTAATCCATGTGGTTTATTTATTAATATTATATCATCATCTTCATAAATAATATTTATATTAATTTTTTTTGCTATAATATCATTATATTCGTTTGATAAGTTTTTATTTTTTTTTAAATCATATGAATTTATATTAACATCAATAATATCTAAAGGTTTTATTATATAATTATTTTTTTTTATAATATTATTATTAATTAATATTTTTCCTACTTTTATAAGTATTTGTATTTGATTTCTACTTAAAAACGAAAGTTTTTCTTTTAAAAAGATATCTAAACGTATTTTAATTTGATTTTTATTAGCTATAATAATCATTTAATAGATTTTTTGGAATTTTTTATCCATATTTCTATATTAATTTTTTTATTACAAATTACTCCTGGAGAAGGATTTTGACGTAAAACTTTGTTTTTTTTATTATCATACGTATATAATTTATAATTATTAGGTATTTCATAATAGCAATGATATGTTATAAAACTAAAAGATTTATTTTTTAATATAGAAATTGCTTTATTTAAAGACATTCCAATAATATTAGGCATAACTAATTTATCTTTATTTAAACCATTTCCTACTAATAGAGTTATTTTATTTTTATAAAATGGAATTATATATCCAGGATAAATAAATTTTTTATTAAAAATAACTTTTAAAACTTTTTCTTTTGGAAGATTATTTATATATATAATTTTATTTATATGAATATTTTTTTTTCTAAGAATTTTTATAGCTTTATATTTATTTTTATAAATTATATTAGGTAAAATAATATTTTTACTTTTATTATCTATCCATATAGATATGCGTCTTCCTTCTTTTACATGAGTTCCAGATTTTGGATTAACAGAAATAACTTTATTATTTTTATTAAAAACGATATTATTATCAGGTAAATTTTCTATATAATATCTTAATCCTAGTTTTTTTAATATAGAAATAGATTTAGACAGATTAAAATATCGTAAATTTGGTACAACTACATATGTTCCATGTTTTGTATACATATCAGTCCAAACTGAAGTAATTTGAGTTATTTTGTATAAAATAAATATGGAAAATAATATATTAATAATAATAATTAAAATATGTTTTAGTTTCATATAAATAATTAGTAAAAAAATTAAAAATAATGAAAATAACTAAAAAAATTGCCATTGTTATGGGTGGATATTCAAAAGAATCTACTATTTCTATAAATAGTGGAAACACTATTTTTAATAATTTATGTAGAAAAAAATATGATCCTTATAAAGTATATATATCAAAAGATAAATGGATTGTAAAAACTATAAATAATAAGGAATATCCAATTAATAAAAAGGATTTTTCTTTTTTTATAAAAAAGAAAAATTTTAACTTTGATTGTGTATTTAATATAATACATGGAACTCCTGGAGAGGATGGAATTTTGCAATCATATTTTGATTTATTGAAAATTCCTTATACAGGATGTGGTTTTTATCATTCTAGTATTACTTTTAATAAAAAATATTGTTCAATTTTTTTAAAAAATTTTGGGATTAATATATCTAAATCTTTTTTTATAAACATAAATCAAAATTTTTGTAGAAAAAAAATTATAGATGAAATAGGATTACCTCTTTTTGTAAAACCAAGTAAATCTGGATCTAGTATAGGAATAAGTAAAGTAACTGAAGAAAAAAATTTTGAATCTGCATTAAAAAAAGCTTTTTTAGAAGATAAAGAAATAATTGTTGAATCCTTCCTTAAAGGAAAAGAAATATCTGTAGGAATTTATTCATTTAATAATAAAATTAATGTTTTACCAATAACAGAAATTATTAGCCAAAATGATTTTTTTGATTTTGAATCAAAATATTCTGGAAAATCTAAAGAAATAACTCCTGCAATATTACCAATAAATATTAAAAATAAAATAATAAAAATTTCTATAAAAATATATAAATTATTGAATTTAAATGGAATGTCTAGATTAGATTTTATTATAGTTAATGATACTCCATATTTTTTAGAAATTAATACAATTCCAGCTTTTTCAAAAGAAAGTATATTTCCAAAACAATTAAAAAAAGCTGGAATATCTTTATCTGATTTTTTTCATAATTTAATAAATTCATGTTTATTATATAATGAAAAATGAAAGAAAATAAATAATTAAAATAAAAATTATTTTTTAAAATAACATTTTTTTTTACACATTTTTTTTTCTTTATAAAAAAAGGAAAATAAAATTTTTTTTAATATACAGTAAATAGAAAAAATGAAAGATATAATAATTATTGTATAATCCCACATATATTATGTAGTATTTGATAAATGAGAAAAGAAAATAAATATGAGGTTATAGTCATGAAAAAAAATTGAATAACAGGCCATTTCCATGATTTTGTTTCTCTTTTAAGAATATATAATGTACTTGTACATTGTATAGAAAGTGCATAAAAAGATAACAAAGACATTCCTGTTGAAAAATTATAAATAGGTTTATTGTTATTTAAATTAATATCTTTTTTCATTGAATTTATTAGATTTATATTTTCTTTTTTTTCTATTCCATAAATAGAATTCATAGTACTTACAAAAACTTCTCTTGCTATTACAGAGGATAATAATCCAACTCCTATTTTCCAATCATATCCTAATGGATGAATAATAGGTTCTATTTTTTTACCTAATAATCCAAGGTAAGATTTATCAATGTTTTGTTCTTTTATATAAAAAATATTATTTTTATCATTTGTAAATGATGATGGTCCATATGATCCTAAAACCCATATTACAATATCCATTAGTAAAATAATTTTTCCAGTATTAAAAATAAATGATTTTATATGAATTAATAAATTCATAAATATATTTTTTAATATTGGTATTTTATAGGTTGGAATTTCTATAATAAGGTGACTGTTATAATTATTTTTTAGTATTTTGTTAAGAATCATAGATACAGTTAATGCAAATATTACTCCTATTAAATACATAGACAACAATATTATACCTCTTAATTGTATTATATACCATTTTTTGTCTGGTATTATTAAAGATATTATTAATATATAAACAGGTAATCTTGCAGAACAAGTTATGAAGGGAGTAGCTAACATTGTTATTAAACGATCTCTTGAATTTTCTATATATCTAGATGATATAATAGCTGGAATTGCACATGCCATACTAGATATAAGAGGAACAACACTTTTTCCACTTAATCCAAATGGACGCATAATTCTATCCATTAAAAAAATTACTCTATTTATATATCCACTTTCTTCCATAAGAAGTAAAAAAAATAAAAGAATAGATATTTGTGGAATAAAAGTAATTACAGTAATTATTCCAGGAATAATTCCTTCTAATAAAAAATTATTTAAAGGTCCAGGATGTATAATTTTTAATTTTTTTTGAATTATAGAAAAAAAAAATTCTATATAATATTTAAAAAATTCAGAACAAAAAAATACACATTGGAAAATAAAAAATAAAATAAATAAGAATATTAAATAACCCCAAATTGGGTGTACAATTAATGATCTATCTATTATTTTAGAGAAATTTAAATATTTTTTATTTTTATATGTAATATTTATACTAATTGTTTCTAAATAAATTTTATTTATTTCTTCATATCTAACAATAGTTTCTTTAATCTGTAATCTTTTTGGAATAATTTTATATTTTTTTCTTATTTTTTTAATATTATTATAATCTTCTTTGTCAGAAATATTATTTGTTGCTAAATAATACCATGCTTTATAAGAATTATTAATATTATATTTTTTTTTTACATCTGTTATAGCAGATTGTAAATATAATTCTGGATGAAAAAAATTGTTTTTTTTGCTATAAAAATTATTATATATTTTTTCTTTTAAAATATCGATTCCAACTCCTTTTCTTGCATTTATTAATACAATATTTTTCAATAAAAGTTTTTTTAATTTTATTATATTTATAAATATTCCTCTTTTTTTTGCTTCATCTATCATATTTAAAACAAGTATAATAGAAAAACCTAAATCTTGAATTTGTCTAAGTAAAAGAAAACTTTTTTTTAAGTTGGAAGAATCTGCAACGACAATAATATTATCTGTATAGTCTATGTTTTTTTTATTTAATAATAAATCAACGATTATTTCTTCATCATCTGATGATGGATAAATACTATAAGTTCCAGGTAAATCTATAATTTGATAATTTTTATTTTTGTATGAAAAAAATCCTATTTTTTTATCTACCGTTACTCCAGTATAATTTCCTATTTTTTGGTTAAGTCCAGTTAATTTATTAAACAAAGATGTTTTACCTACATTAGGATTACCTATAATAGCTAATTTAATTTCTTTTTTCATATTTAATTTTAATATAATCAATTAGATAATAGGTTCAATTAAAATATTGTTTGCTTCTTTTTTTCTTAAAACTAAACAAAAATGATCATAGCTTATACATAATGGATCACAAAATATGGATACAAAAAGTATTTCAAATTCTACTCCAGGTAGAACCCCTAGTTCTAGTAATTTTATTGGAAAATTATAATTTTTATATCCTTTAATAATTCCTTTTTCACCTTTTTTAAGATCAGATAAATTCAAATTTTTTTTGTATATTAAGTTGTTCGTATTAAAATAAATAATAATTGGCAATTAATATTTATATCCTTTTAAATATCTATTAAAATTATTTGAGAAATAATATTTATGCTTATACGATCTATACAGCTTATTACTAGTGTTTCAATACTTATTTTAGTTCATGAATTAGGTCATTATATTTTAGCTATTTTATTTAAAGTTAGAGTAGAAAAATTTTTTTTATTTTTTGATCCATGGTTTTCTATTTTTAAAAAAAAAATAGGTAAAACTATTTATGGAATAGGATGGATTCCATTAGGAGGGTATATTAAAATATCTGGAATAATTAATCCTAATGATAAAAATAATAAAGATAATAAAAATTATAAGTTTTATTCTAAATCATCAATAAAAAGATTATTAATCATTTCAGGAGGAATAATTGCAAATATTATTTTATCAATTTTAATTTTTTCTTTGTTATTATTTAATAATGGAGAAACTAATCTTACTAATAAGAATGTTCCATATGGAATTGAAGTAGATTATGTAGGAGAAAAAATAGGATTAAAAAATGGAGATAAAATTTTGTATGTAGATGAAACATATATACGTAATTTTAATGATCTTACAAGAGAATTGTTGTTAGGAAATGTAGCTATTATAAATAGAAAAGGAAATATAATAAAATTATTTTTATATAATAAAAAACAATTTTTTTTTGATAGAAAAAAAATAAATTTTTTGTTATATCCACGTATTCCTGTTATTATTAATCATATAATTAAAGGATCTGAATTTGATAAATATGGATTAAGATCAAATGATGAATTAATATCTATAAATTATAAACCAATAATTTTTCAAGATCAATTAAAAAATATTTTTACCAAAAATATAGATAAAAAAAAGTTTTTTGTGATAATAGGTATTAATAGAAACGGAAATTTTATTCAAAAAAAGTTATTATTTGATTCAAATAAAATTGAAGGAATATTTTTAAAAAATTTTATTAATATGAATGATATTTTTCATATAGAAAAAAAACAATATTCTATATATGATAGTTTTATACAAGGAATTATAAAAACTTGTAAAGTTTTAAAAAATCATATTTTATTATTAAAAAATATTTTTAATATAAAAACTAAGGCATATAAACATGTAGGTAGTTTTTTTTCTATAGTTAAAGAATTTCCTAGTGAATGGGATTGGAATATTTTTTTTAATTTAACTGCTACATTATCTATATGGATCGCCTTTTTAAATTTAATTCCTATTCCATCTTTAGATGGAGGATATATATTATTTATTATGTTAGAAATGTTAATTGGAAAAAAAATAAATAATAATATAATGGATTTTTTTAATATTGTTGGTTTTTTATTTATGATATTAATGATGATTACTGTTATTATATGGGATATTTTTAAATTTTTTTTCTATTAAATTATTAAAAAATAAAATATTGTTTGGAGTTACTCCTATATCTAAACGTAAATCATTATTATTAATATCTTTAATGAAATATTTAGGATTAAAAAAATTTAATCCTATTTTAATAACATTATTGTTACATGATTGTAAGAAATTATCGTAAAAACCTTTTCCATATCCTACTCTATATCCATTAAAATCAAACATTAATAAAGGGATAAATATTACATCAATAAAAATAGGAGGTATAAATATTTTATTTTTAGGTTCTAAAATACCATATTTATTTTTTTTTATATAATTTTTTTTTATAAAAAGACAATTATTAATAGAATTATTATTAAAATTTGATACTGGAACAGTAATATATTTATTTATTTTTAATAAAAAATTAACAATAATTAATGTATTAACTTCATTAAATTTTTTTATTGGTAAAAAAATATGATAATATTTTTTATCCCATATAGATATTTTTTTTATTTGAAAAAAAATTTTAAAACTTAAATTATCAATATTTTTTTTTGATAAAAAAAATCTTTTTTGTAAATATATTTTTCTAATAACTTTTTTAAAAAGTTTCATTTTCTATAAATAAAATGTATAAAATTTTTTATTATTTTTAATAATAAATCTGGACATTCAATATGGCCCATATGTCCAGTAGGAATTTCTATAATATTAGTTTTAAATCCTGATTTTATTTCTTTATATATTTTATTTTTATCTAAAATTAAATCATATTTTCCAACTATATATAATTTTGGAAATAGTGTTTTTTTTAACAAAAATTGTCTATTTTTACGAAATGCCATACTTATTAATAAAGGAATTATACAATCAAGATATGTTGATTTAGCTATTTTTTTTATAAAATTAATTTCTTTTTCTAATAAAAAAATTTTTTTTGGATTAAACCAACTTTTTACACTTTTTTCAATAAATAATGAATAATTTTTTTTTATTAATTGAATTGAATTAATACGAACTTTTTTTTTTTCTTGATTATCAGATGATGCTGTAGAATGTAAAAGACATAATCCAGAAAATAATTTTGGATATTTTTCTGCAATAGACAAAGAAATATATCCACCCATAGAATGACCTACAAAAATTGCATTATTTATATTTTTATTCAAAATATTATCTATAATATCATTTGCTATATTATCTATAGTATAATTATAATTTTTATAAAAAATATTATTTCCATGTCCTGGAATATCTACTAATATAAATTTATATTTATTGTATAATGAATTATATAAATTATTCCAAACATTTATATTTCCCATAAATCCATGAATCAATATTATTGTTGGTATATTTTTATTATTTAATGAAAATAAATTAAAATTATCTATTGTATGAACTAAATTTTTTTTCACAAAATTATTATGGTTTTAATTAAAATAAAGTTAAAAAGTAATTATTATTGATATTATAAATTTGTATTTGTTTTATTACTAATAGTTTATTTTCAATTTATGTAAATATTAAATTATATATGTTGTTAACTATAAATATAGGAAATTCAAATATTAGATTTGGTTTATTTAAACATAATGATAAAACTGAAAACTTACAATGTAATCATTCTTGGATAATTAGTAGTATTCCATATAAATCATCAGATGAATATATTTTATTATTTAAAAATATATATGATCAAAAAAAAATTTTTTTAAAACAAATAAAGAATATAGTAATTGGATCAGTTGTTCCTCAATTAACTAATGTTATATATCAATCTATATATGAAATACATAAAATAAATCCATTAATAGTAAATAAATATTCAAAATCACCTATAAAAGAACATAATTTTCATCAGTTGGGAACAGATTTATATGCAAATGCAATAGCAGCATATATAATTTATAAAAAAACAACATTAGTAATAGATTTTGGGACTGCATTAAGTTTAATTTGTATTGATAAATATAGAACAATTAAAGGGGTAATTATTTCTCCAGGAATTAATATTTCTTTAAATTCATTAATTAAAAATACATCTCAATTATCTCAAATAGAATTAAAAAAACCTTCTAGTATATTAGGAATTAATACTGAATCATGTATTCAAAGTGGAATTATATATGGATATTTGAGTATGGTTGAAGGATTAATTAACAGAATTAATAATGAATTAAAGGAAAAATGTTTTGTTGTATCTACAGGAGGATTATCCCATATATATACTCCACTAACAAATAAAATTCATATTAAAGATAAACTACATACAATAAAAGGTCTTAAAATTTTATTTGATTGTAATTAAATTAGTTAATTTTTTAAAATTACAAAATTATAAATTTTTTAATTCTTTTTGATAAAAAATTCATTTTATTTTTTGATAAAGAAATTCTTTTTTTAAAAAAATCACAATCAGATTCTTTATCCATAGGAATTAGATGAATGTGAATATGTGGAATTTCAAATCCCATAATAAACATTCCAATTCTTTTACAAGGAATAGATTTTTCCAATCCTATTGCAACTTTTCTAGAAAAAATCATTATAGATATATAATTTTTTTCTGATAAAGAAAAAATTTTATCTTTATATATATTTTTTGGAATGACTAAAGTATGTCCTATTTTTAAGGGAAAAATATCTAAAAAAGCTATATGATTATAATCTTCTGCTAATTTATAGCATTCAATTTTATTATTTATTATTTTATGAAAAATATTATATTTCATTAAAAGTTATTTCTAATATTTTATAATTTATTATCATATTATTTGGTAATTTAATATTAGCAATTTTTCCTACTTGTTTTCCTAGTAATCCCATAGATATAGGTGTTTTTACAGATATTTTTCCTGATTTTAAATCAGCTTCACCTTCTGGAACTATAGTGTATATATTTTCTATTTTGTTATCAATATTTAATACTTTTACTGTAGATAATATTGATACTCTAGTTTTATTTATTTGTTTTTTATCTATAATTCTTGCGTTATATAATTTTTTTTTTAATTTAGAAATATTCATTTCTAATAATCCTTGAGCTTCTTTTATTGCATCATATTCGGCATTTTCTGATAAATCTCCTTTATCTCTAGCTTCTGCTATTTGTATAGATATTTTAGAACGTTCTATGTTTTCTAATCTTTCTATTTCTTTTTGTAATTTTATTAATCCTTTTTTAGTTATATATTCGAATTTTTTCATGTTTTTTTTTCATTATTATTTTTTTTAAAAGTATTAAATCTAAAAAATTTTTTAATATTTTAGTCTATTCTTATAATTTTTGCACCTATATTGCGTAATCTTTTATCTATATTTTCGTATCCTCTATCTATTTGTTCAATATTTTTTATTATACTAATACCTTTAGCAGATAAAGCTGCTATAAGTAATGAAATTCCTGCTCTTATATCAGGAGAGTTTAATATAGAACCTCGTAAATAAGATTTATGATCTAATCCTATTACAGTAGCTCTATGAGGATCACATAATATTATTTGAGCACCCATATCAATTAGTTTATCTACAAAAAATAATCTGCTTTCAAACATTTTTTGATGAATCAAAACACTACCATTAGCTTGTGTTGCTACTACAATTAAAATACTAAGTAAATCTGGAGTCAATCCTGGCCAAGGAGAATCTGATATTGTTAATATTGAATTATTAAATAATTTTTTTATATTATAAGATTCTTGTGGAAAAATATAAATATCATCTTTTTTTTTTTTTAATTTTATTCCCATTTTAATAAAAATATTAGGAATTATTCCTAAATTTTTCCAACTAACATTTTTTATTCTAATTTCAGAACGTGTAGTTGCGGCTAATCCAATCCAACTTCCAATTTCTATCATATCTGGAAGTATATTATGAGAACAACCTTTTAAATTATTTACTCCTTTTATTTTAAGTAAATTTGTTCCAATTCCTGAAATTTTTGCTCCCATTTTATTTAAAAATCTACATAATTGTTGAATATATGGTTCACAAGCTGCATTATATATTGTAGTTAATCCTTTAGCTAAAGAAGCTGCCATTATAATATTAGCAGTTCCTGTTATTGAAGCTTCTTCCATTAAAATATATGTTCCAATTAATTTTTTATGATTTGTATGTAAATAAAAATTTTTATTTATATCATTATAATGTATTATTCCACCTAGTAATTTTAATCCTATTAAATGAGAATCAAGTCTTCTACGACCAATTCTATCTCCACCTGGAATTGGAATATTAACACTACCATATCTACTAAGTAATGGTCCAGCTATCATAATAGAGCCTCTAATAGATTTTCCTAGATTAATAAAATCTTTTGTTTTTAAATATTTAGTATTTATATTTTTTGCTTGAAAAGTATAATCTCCAGTATTATTTTTTTCTACTATAACACCTAATTTATAAAGTATTTTAATCAAACATTTTACATCTCCTATTTCTGGAACATTTTTTATTCTTAATTTTTCTTTAGTTAATAAAACAGCACATAATATTTGTAAAGATTCGTTTTTAGACCCTTGTGGTGTTATTTCTCCTTTTAATGGGTATCCACCTTCTATTTTAAATATTCCCATTATTATTTTTATATATTCGTATTTTTTTTAATATTTTAGAATTTTGCAATAATGGAGTATTATTGTTTAATAAACATATTTTTCCTTTAGAAAGTTTTTCTAAATCTTTAAATATTATATTATCTTCTACTATATTTTTATTCCATCTTAAATAATTTTTTTTCATAGTATTTGCGATAGAATATAATAATTCTTTCTTTTTAAGTTTATTTTTACAATTTATTACTGAATTTATCATATATCTTATAATTTTTCCATAATATCGAAAATCGTTTAAATATTTTGGATAATTAATTTTTTTATTATAGTAATGTTTTTTAATTACATTATTGTGTTCTATAGGAAATGGTAAATCAATATCTAATTTATAATTAGACATAATCAATAACTGATTCCATAATATATGTTTAAAATATGGAATTAATTTTTTTTTATATTTGACAAATTCTGTCATTAATTTTATAATTTCACATGCAAATTTGTTTCTTTTTTTTTTATTTTTTATTTTTATTGCTATATCTATCATCTTGTGAATATTTCTTCCATATTCTGGCATGACTAATCTAAAACGATTGGTATTATATTCCATTTAAAAAAAGATTTTTTATAAAAATAAAATCTTATTTTTTAATATTTATTTTTTTTTTTAAAATAAGATATTTCATTTAACGTCCATAAAATTTTATTCTGAAAATTTTTTTTTCTAAATCTACATTTGTTATTATAACAAAATATGCAATTATAATCAGTGCAGGCATCTATATGCACGGATAAATCAACTTTATTTCCAAATTTATTTCTAGTTAATTGAGTAAGTATTTTAACTTCCCTATTAGCATCTTTTATATTAAAAAACCATGGAACAGTAAGATGACAATCAATATGTAAGGCACTTCCATATTTTATTATTTTTAAATGATGTAAATCTATCCAGTATATTGATCTTTTTTTATTAAGATAAAAAGATAGTTTTTTAATAAGTTTTTTATCGTATTCATCCATAATTCCTGCAGCAGCATTTCTTAATAATTTTATTCCTGTATATAAAATCATACATGAAAAAATAATGGATATAAAAGAATCTATCCATGTACATTTAGTTTTATTTAAAAATATTAATCCAATTATAATTCCAATTGTGGAATAAGTATCTATTTGAAGATGTTTTCCACTAGCTATTAAAGTTATAGTTCCATTTTTATTACCTATTTTACAAGCCCATATTCCTAATATATAATTGATTATTGCAGTTATAAACATTAATATTATACCATAATCTAATTTTAATAAATAAAATTTATTATAATTATTTTTTATTCTTATAAAAGTATTTATAAATACAGTTATTCCTATAATAAAAATTAAAAAACCTTCTATTGCAGTAGATATAAATTCTATTTTTCCATGTCCATATGGATGATTTCTATCTTTAGGCAAAGAAGATATATATAAACTGCATAATCCTATAAATCCACTAACTATATTTATCAAACTTTCCATTGCATCACTAAATATAGATAGAGATAAAGTTATATGCCAACTAATAAATTTTATAAAAAATAAAATAATAGCTACAAAAAAAATTATTTTTTGTATAAAAAAACTACTGTAATGAAACTTTTTTAGTTTGTTCATTTTATTTTGTAAAAACTGTTTTTTTATAAAACTAATTATTATAAGTTTATAAACTTTGACTATTATTATAAAGTAATAAGTTTATTTAATTTTAATAGTATTTTTTTTACTCCTAATTTTTGAAATTTAATAGTAGCTATTTGATTATTATTTTGCAAATATAATACAATACCTAATCCAAATTTTTTATGAAATACTTTTTCTCCTTTTTTTATTATTTTTGATAAATTATATTTTTTTTCATCATAATATTTTAAACTATTAAAACATTTTATATTATTTATTTTTTTAGTATTTATGTTATCTATACTAATAAAATCTTTACTTATTTCATTAATAAAACGACTAGGATCATTTATTTTTTTGTTTCCCCATAAAAATCTATATTTTGCATATGTTAAAATAGCTAATTTTTTTGCTCTTGTAATTGCAACGTAAAACAATCTACGTTCTTCTTCTATTTTTTTTGTATCAACATTTAAATTAAATTTTGTTGATGGAAAAATATTTTCTTCTAATCCAGTAATAAATACGACTGGAAATTCTAATCCTTTAGATAAATGTACAGTCATTAAAGATACTTTATCATTTTTTACATATTCATGTTCTTTACTTATATTATTTTTTTCTTCAAAATAAAAATCTTGTAAAAATTCTGTAATACTAATATTTTTTTTTATTTCTAATTTTTTTTCTTGTAAAAAAAAATATTTTAATCTAACAATTGATTTATTATTGTAATATTTTTCATGTAAAAAAATATTGTTAATTATGTTTTCTATTATTTCATAAGCATTTATCTTATTTTTTATCAAAAAAATTTTTTTTAATATATAAAATATATATTGAATTTTATTTTTAATTTTTTTGTTTATCATTAATGTTTTATGAACTGAATTAATATTTTGAATTATATTAAATACATTATTTTCTCTTTCTCTTGTTGATTTTATAATAAAATTTATAAATTCTTTATTTTTTGTATTTATTTTTAGAATTTTACTTAATGATTCTTCGTCATTAGGATTATTTATAAAATTTAGATATGATAGTATATCTTTAATTTCTTTTCTTTTTTCTAAAGATATATTACCATATATTTTATATGGAATTTTATTATTTTTTAAAACATATTCAATAATATATGATTGAGAATTTGTTCTATATAAAATAGAAAAATCTTTATATTGATATTTACTATTTTTTTTAATAGAAATAATAGATTCTACTATATATTGAGCTTCTTCTCTATCAGAATAAGCCCCGTATATTTTTATTTTTTCACCTTTTTCATTATTTGTCCAAACATTTTTTAATATTTGATTTTTATTAAAAGAAATAATTTTATTAGATGCTTTAACAATATAATCAGTAGATCTATAATTTTGTTCTAAATAAAATATTTTAGTTTTATTATATTCAATATGAAAATTTTTAATATTAGATACTTTAGCTCCACGAAAAGTATAAATATTTTGAAAATCATCTCCAACTACAAAAATATTTTTATTTTTAATAGATAAATGCTTTATAATATTATGTTGTATAATATTAGTATCTTGGTATTCATCAATTAAAATATATTTAAATTTATTCTGATATTTTATAAGTACTTCTGGAAAGTAATAAAATATATAATTAGTATATAATAATATATCATCAAAATCTAGTGCTTTTGATTTAAAACATTGTTTAACATAACAATCATATATTTCTTTAAATGATTTTTTAATTTTTATATTTTCTGAAAAAGAAAAATTATTTTTATAATTAGATATTATTTTTGTTATAGTTTTGAAATTAAAAATTTTATCTAATTTTAATTTTTCTAATATTTTTTTAATAATATTTTCTGAATCTTTTTTATCATATATTGTATAATTTGAATCATATCCTATATATTTAGATTCATGTCTTAATATTTTAGAAAAGATAGAATGAAATGTTCCTATATTTAATTTATTTAGTTCTAAATCATTAATAAAAATGGATATTCTATTTTTCATTTCTATAGCAGATTTATTTGTAAAAGTTAATGTCAATATATTACATGGATTAATTCCCATGTTTTGTATCATATGTGCGATACGATATACAATAACTCTAGTTTTTCCAGAACCTGCTCCAGCAATGACTAATACAGGGCCATGAATTGTTTTTATTATTTTTTTTTGTATATCATTTAGATTATTGAAACAAATTTTCATTATTTTTATCTTGTGGAAGATATTTTTTTTTAAAAAAATTTGGATTTATTTTCAAGAATATATTAAAAGTAGATATAACCTCTTTTATAAATTTAGTATTTTTCAAATAATCAATAAATAAATATTTTTTTCCACTTTGTTCTTTTCCCATTAAATTTCCCTCTCCTCTTAATCTAAGATCTTCTTTAGAAATATTAAATCCATCATCTGTTTTACACATTTTTTGTATACGATAAAAACTATCTGAATTTATTTTTTTTTCTGATAAAAGAATACAATAACTTTGGTGAAAACTTCTTCCAACTCTACCTCTTAATTGATGTAATTGAGATAGTCCAAAATTATTTGCATTTTCTATAAGTATTACAGAAGCATTAGGAATATTTATTCCAACTTCTATAATTGTAGTAGTAACAATTATTTTTGTTTTTTCTTTTAAAAATCTATCTATTTGTAATTTTTTTTCTTTTGAATTCATTTTTCCATGTAAAATACCTATTTGATTTTTTTTTAAAAAAGTAAATGTTTTTATTATTTCTTGATAACCATTTATTAAATTTTTATATTTATTTTTTTCCCCATCTACAATAGGGTAGACTATATAAATTTGTTTTCCAAGTAAAATTTGATTTTTTACTATTTCAAATGCTTTTTCTCTATATTCATTCCAAAAATGAATTGTTTTAATTTTTTTTCTACCAATTGGTTTATTTTTTATAATAGAAATATTTAAATCATTATATATTATTTTTGCTAATGTTCTAGGGATAGGGGTAGATGTCATTGATAATATATGTGGAAATCCATTTTTATATATTTTTTTTCTTTGTTCTACTCCAAAACGTTGTTGTTCATCTATTATTACAAGACCTAAATTTTTAAATTTAACTTTATCTTGGATTAAAGAATGTGTTCCTATTGTAATAGATTCTTTTCCTGTTAAAAGAATTTTATATATTTTATTTTTATCACAAAAAGAAGTAGATTTTGTTAATAGATAAATATTTATTCCATTAATTTTAGATAACATTTTTTTAAATAAATTATAATGTTGTATAGCTAAAAATTCTGTTGGGACCATAATACATGATTGAACTCCATTATCTAATGATAATAGCATTAATAAAATAGCTATTATAGTTTTTCCACTTCCTACTTCTCCTTGTAATAAACGATTCATTTGAATTGGTTTTTTTAAATCATTCCATATTTCTTTAAATACATTTTTTTGATCTTCAGTTAAATTAAATGGTAAATGATTTTTATAAAAATAATTAAATTTTTTTCCTATTTTAGATAATGGTTTACTTGATTTTAATTTTTTTTTTGAATAAAGAAATAGTTTAATTTTAAATAATTTATCGAATTTTAATGAATATTTAGCTTTTAATAAATTATTTACTGATTCAGGAAAATGAATCTGTATTAAAGAAGATTTTTTTGATAAAAATTTATTATTTTTTTTTATATAATTCTGAAATATAAATTCTTTTATTTCAATATTTTTATTTTTTATTTCTATAAATATATTATTTAATAATCTAATAATTAAATTATTATTAATTCCTAGTTTTTTTAAATTATTGGGAATATCATACAATGGATATATTGTACGTATTTTTTTTTCATAATGATATTTATATATATTTGGATGAATAATTTGAATTTTTTTTTGAAAAAAAATTGGTTTTCCAAAAACTATTAAAGGAATATTTTTTTTTAAAATTTTAAATATATTGGTTTTTCGAAACCATATAATTTCGATAATACCAGTAGAATCTTTTAATAACGCTATTAATATTTTTCCATTATTATTTTTCTTTTTTATTTCCTTTATATCTATTATATTTCCTGATATATATACATAAGTATTATTATTTATTAATGAATATAATTCACCTATTTTTTTATAAAATGCATGTATATATCCTTTTGGATAAAAAAAAAGTAAATCTTCATATGTATATATATTTAGTTTTTCATTAAATAAACGAATTTTTTTTAAACTTAATTCTTTTAAATATTTTATTGATTTTTGTAAAATATTATTATCACAAGACATTACATATATTTATTTATAAATTATAAAAAAATACTTAATTTTGTTAATATTATGGACATTTAGCTCAGTAGGGTAAGAGCACTACTTTGACATGGTAGAGGTCGTCGGTTCAAATCCGATGATGTCCACTAAAAAATATTTAGATTTTTTATTATGATATTAATCACTATAGTGAGAGAAGGAGAATCTATTGATAAGGCTTTAAAAAAAAGTAAAAAGAAATTTGATAAAACTAGAATTTTAAAAGAAATAAGAGAAAAACAACAATATATTAAACCTTCTGAAGGTAGAAGAAATGAGATTTTAAAGGCTAAATACAGAGAACGTATGAGATTAAAAAATGAATAATATATTATACTATTGAAAAAAAAAATATTTGGATTAATAGGAAAGAATATTAGTTATTCTTTTTCTAGAGATTTTTTCTTAAAAAAATTTAAGAAAGAATCTTTACAAAATAATGATTATCTAATATTTGATATTCCAAGAATAAAAAATATTGAGTTAATTTTCAATAATCCTAATTTATTAGGATGTAATATTACTATTCCATATAAAATAGAAATTATTTCTTTTTTAGATAAAATAGATTTTCAATCAAAACAAATTGGATCTGTAAATGTGGTATCAATAAATAATAATAAAAGAATTGGATATAATACAGATATTATAGGATTTAGAAAATCTTTTAAAAAATTTATTAATTATTCAAATAAAAATATAAAATTAAAATCTTTAATATTAGGAACTGGAGGAGTATCTAAAACTGTTTCATTTGTATTAAACCAATTAGATATACCATTTAAATATGTTTCTAGAAAAAAGAAAAATAATAAATATTTTTTAACTTATGAAGAAATAAATAAAGAAATATTAGACGAATATAATATAATTATTAATTGTACACCATTAGGAACTTTTCCAAAAATTTATACTTGTCCATCAATACCATATCAATATATATCTAAAAATCATTTTTTTTATGATCTTGTATATAATCCAGTAAAAACTCTTTTTTTAAAAAATGGAGAAAAAAAAGGAGCTTCTATCAAAAATGGATTAGAAATGTTATATATTCAAGCAGAAAAATCTTGGGAAATATGGAATTCATAAATACAAAAAATTATAATGTTTTTTTATCCTAATAAAATATTTATGAATAGAGCTATCCAAATAGCTAAAAATGGATTAGGATATACATATCCAAATCCAATGGTAGGTTGTGTTATAGAAAAAAATGGAATTATTATATCAGAAGGATGGCATTATAAATGTGGAAAAGAACATGCAGAAGTAAAAGCTTTAAATAAAATTAAAGATGAAATTATTTTTTCAAAATCAATAATGTATGTTACATTAGAACCATGTATTCATTTTGGAAAAACACCTCCCTGTGTAGATCTTATAATAAAAAAGAAAATATCTATTGTTGTTATTGGAATAAAAGATCCATCTGTAAATGGATTAGGAATTAAAAAATTAAGAGAATATGGAATTACAGTAATAGAAGATTTTATGTATTATGAATGTAAAATTTTGAATAAACGTTTTTTTACATTTCATAAAAAAAATCGTCCATTTATTATATTAAAATGGGCTCAAAGTAATAATGGATTCATTAATTCAATAAATGATAAGACTATTAAAATTAGTAATATTTATTCTAGACAATTAAATCATAAATGGAGATCAGAAGAAAATAGTATTTTAGTTGGAACTAAAACAGTATTAAATGATAATCCTAAATTAAATATAAGATATTGGTTTGGAATTAATCCAGTTAGAATATTATTAGATAGAAAATTAGATATATCTCATAATTATTTCGTATTAGATAATACACAAAAAACAATTATTTTCACAGAAAAAAATTATAATAAAAAGTATAAAAATATAGAATATATTTATATATCGTTTAATGATATAATGATTGAAAAAATATTATATATATTATTCAAGAAAAATATACAATCTTTAATCATAGAAGGAGGTAAAAAGATTTTTGATTGTTTTATAGAAAAAAATTTATGGGATGAATGTAGAATTTTTATATCTAATACTCTTTTTATAAAAAGAGGATTAAAAGCTCCTTTGATTAGAGAATATGATATAAAAAAAAATATTATTATTAGCACGGATAAATTAATTATATATAATAATAAAAAATTAAAATTTTAATTATATTTTTTGTTAATTAAACATTTTTATAAAATATAAAAATGATAATAATAAATTTTTCTTTTTAATAAAAATTTATATACCTATATCTATATTAGATACCAATTAAAAAATTATTAAAATAAGTTATATTTTTACATAAATAAATATATATTCAATATTATTTTATAATTAATATTTAAAATTTTTTTAGTGTTTAGTATATATTAAATAATTAATATTAATGTTTATAAATTGTAAAAAATATTAATCATAAATTTATAATATGTCTATAAAAATTACAGAAAAATGTATAAATTGTGGCGCTTGTGAACCTGAATGTCCAAATAATGCTATTTATGAAGGAGGTAAAAAATGGAGAATGTCAGATGGAACTTCTTTAAAAAAAAAGAATAATAGTTTTGATCCAACATTATTTAATGAATCAAAAAAAAATAATATATATTTTATTATATCAGAAAAATGTACAGAATGTGTAGGATTTTATGATAAGCCACAATGTATAGAAATATGTCCAGTAAATTGTTGTATTGCAGATCCACATAAATATGAAACAAGAGAAGATCTTCTTAAAAAGAAATTTTTTCTGCATTCAGAATAATTAATATAAATGTTCTTATATTTTTAATTGATGATTATGATTGGAAATTTTTTATTAAAAATGAATACAATAAAATATATTTTAAATATTTAATAAATTTTATTAAAATAGAATATAATAATTATGTTTATTTTCCTGAAATGAAAAATATATTTAACTTAATTAAATATTGTTATTATTGTTATTTATAAAAATATAAAAGTAGTTATAATAGGACAAGATCCATATTATAATTATAATCAAGGAGATAGATTATGTTTCTCTATTAAAAATGGATTTCCATTATCTCCATCTTTAAAAAAGATATTTATAGAAGTAAATAATTGTTTTAATAATAAAAAAATTTATAATAATGGATCTTTGATTAGATGGGCAAAACAAGTAATTTTTCTACTTAACTCTATATTAATAGTTAGAAAAAGAACCCCAAGATCTCATAAAAATAAAGGATGGAAAATATTTACCGATAAAATTATATATATAATATCTACAAGAAAAAATAGTATTTATTTTATGGGGGAAACAAGCTTGTAAAAAAGAACATTTAATTAATAATAAAAATAATCATTTTATATTAAAATCATCACATACATATCCATTTTCTGTGAATTTAGGATTTTTTGGGGGTAGACATTTCAAAAAAACCAATGATTATTTACAAAATAAAAATAAATCTATTATTAATTGGTAATTATTATTATATGTGAATTGATTTATTCTCAAAATTCATAAGTGATACTTCTTTATAAGATTCACTAAAAGTAGGATGAGGATGACATATTCTATATATATCTTCAGAAGAAGCATTAAATTCCATAGCAACAACAGCTTCCATAATAATATCTGAAGCAAATTCGCTTATTATATGAACTCCTAATATTTCATCTGTTTTTTTATCAGAAATCATTTTTATAAATCCATCAATACATCCACTAGAACGAGCTCTTCCTAATGCTTTCATAGGAAAATTTCCAATATTATATTCTATTTTATTTTCTTTTAATTCATATTCTGTATATCCAACACTAGATACTTCTGGATAAGTATATATAATAGAAGGAATTAGATTATAATTTAATATATTTGGTTTGTTTCCAATTATATGTTCAACAACATATAACCCTTCTTCTTCTGCTTTATGTGCTAACATTTTTCCTCCTATAACATCTCCAATAGCATATATATTATTAATTGTAGTTTGTAAATTTTTATCAACAATTATAAATCCTTTATTATCTTTTTTTATTCCTATATTTTCTAATCCCAAATTAGATGTATAAGGAATTCTTCCTATTGATATAAGACAACAATTTCCATTAAATGAAAATTTATTTCCAGAATTATCTATAGTAGATACTAATATTTCTTCAGATTTTTCTAAAATTTCTATTTCTTGTACAAATAAAGAATTTTTAATTTTTATAGATGATTTTTCTAAAATTTTTTTCATCTCATTACTTATTGAATGATCCATGTTTGGTATTATTCTATCCATACTATCAATAATAATAACTTCACTTCCTAATCTGCTAAAAACAGAACTTAATTCTAATCCAATAAATCCTCCACCAATTGTTATAAGTTTTTTTGGAATTTTATTCATATTTAATGCTTTTGTAGAGGTTATAATTTTATTATTTAATTCATTATCATTATAATAATTTTTTTTAATAATATTTTTTGATAAATTTAATGGAAAAGATCCTGTAGATATTATACAATTTTTAAATTGTATTTTATGTTTTTCAATCATTGATTCATGATCTTTAATTGATAAAATATTTTTTGTATTAAAATATCCAATTCCATTATATATATCAATATTATTTTTTCTCATTAAATATTTAATACCATTATTTATATTTTCAATAGTTTTATTTTTTCTATTAATAATTTTATTTAAATCAAATTTTAGTTTTTCAAAAAAAATTCCATGTGAAGAAAAATTTTTTTTAGCTATAAAAAAATTCTTAGAAGAATCTAAAAGACATTTTGATGGTATGCATCCTGTATTTAAACAGGTTCCACCTAAAAAATTTTTATTTTTTTCAATTATAGCTGTACGTAATCCAAAATGATTAGCTCTTATAGCAGAAATATATCCTCCTGGTCCTGATCCTATAATAACAAGATCATATGATTTAAAATTATTATTCATATTAATTGAATTTATATATTGTAAAAATAAATAAAATTACATATTTAACACATATGCAAAAATTAATGGTGCTACTATAGTAGCATCTGATTCTATCATGAATTTTGGAGTATTTTTATCTAATTTTCCCCAAGTTATTTTTTCATTAGGAACTGCTCCAGAATAAGATCCATAACTAGTAGTAGAATCAGATATTTGACAAAAATATCCCCAAAAAGGAACTGAAATTCCTATATCTTGTGACAACATAGGGACAACACATATAGGAAAATCTCCAGATATTCCTCCACCAATTTGAAAAAATCCTATTTTATGTTTAATACATTCTTTTTTATACCATTCTGCTAAATATATCATATATTCAATTCCATTTTTTATAATATTAGTATGAAATTTATTTTTCATGCAGTATGAAGAAAATATATTTCCTATTGTACTATCTTCCCATCCTGGAACTATAATTGGTAAATTTTTTTTTGCTGCTGCTAATACCCAACTATCATTTGGATCTATATTATAATACGGCTCTAATATTTTATCTAATAGTATTTGATATATATATTCATGTGGAAAATATCTTTTTGAGCTATTTTTAGCTTTATTCCATACTGTAAATATATGATTTTGTAATTTTTTAAAAGCTTTTTCTTCTGGTATACAGGTATCAGTTATTCTGCTATAACCATTTTTTAAAAGAATTTTTTCATCATCAGGAGTTAAATCTTTATAATTAGGAATTTTTTTATAATAAGAATTTGATATTAAATTTAATATGTCTTCTTCCAGATTAGCTCCTGTACAGGATATAATGTGTACTTTATTTTTTCTAATCATTTCCGATAAAATTTTACCCAATTCTGCAGTACTCATTGCTCCTGCTAATGTAATCATCATTTTTCCATTATTTTTAATATGATTTTTATAAGCTTTTGCTGATTCATATAAATTTAATGCATTAAAATGACAAAAATATTTTTTTATGAATGAAGTTATAGAAGTATTTTTCATAATATTTTTTATCTAGCTATTTGTACTGCTCTTGTTTCTCTAATTACTGTTACTTTTATTTGTCCAGGATAGGTCATTTCATTTTTTATTTTTTCTGTTATATCATAGGATAGTTGAAAAATTTTTTCATCATTTATTTTTTTACTTTCTACAAGAACTCTGAGTTCTCTTCCTGCTTGGATAGCAAATGCTTTATTTACTCCATTAAAACTAAGAGCTATATTTTCTAAATTTTTTAATCTTTTTGAATAAGATTCAAAAGAATTTTTTCTTGCACCTGGTCTTGATCCACTTATAGAATCTGATATTTGAACAATAGGAGATATTAAAACTTTCATTTCTATTTCATTATGATGTGATCCTATAGCGTTACATACATCTATGTTTTCTCCATATTTTTCTGCCCATTGCATACCTAAAATAGCATGAGATAGTTCAGATTCATTTTCAGGAATTTTTCCTATATCATGTAATAATCCTGCACGTTTTGCAAGTTTTGCATTTAAACCTAATTCTGATGCTAATATAGATGATATATTAGCAACTTCTCTAGAATGTTGTAATAAATTTTGACCATAAGAAGATCTATATCTCATTTTTCCTATTATTTTTATTAATTCAGGATGAATTCCATGTATATCTAAGTCTATTATACTTTTTTTTCCTATTTCTATTATTTCTTCTTCAATTTGTTTTTCTGTTTTTGCAACAATTTCTTCTATTTTTGCTGGATTAATACGTCCATCTATTACTAATTTATGAAGAGATAATCTTGCTATTTCTCTTCTTATTGGATTAAAACATGATAAAAGTACAGATTTTGGAGTATCGTCTACAATAATTTCTACTCCAGTTGCTTTTTCCAAAGTTCTTATATTTCTACCTTCTTTTCCAATAATACGTCCTTTTATGTCATCTGATTCTATATTAAATATAGATATAGAATTTTCAACAGATTGTTCTGTACTTAATCTTTGTATTGTATTAATTATAATTTTTTTTGCTTCAGTTTTTGCATTTAATTGTGATTCTTCTATAATATTTTTTATATAAGATTGTGCTTTTATTTTAGCATCTTCTTTTAATGAATTTATTAATTCATTTTTTGCTTCTTCTGAAGAATAATTTGATATTTTTTCAAGTATTTTTATTTGTTTTTTATATAAATTTTCAAATTCTTTTTGTTTTTTGTTAAAAATTTTATATTTTTTTTCATATTCATATATTTGTGTTTCTAATCTATTATTTTTTTTAAAATATATATCTATTTCTCTATAAAGTCTTTTATTTTTTTTTTTTGTTTGATTTTCTATATTAGTTATTTCTCTTTCTCTGGAAAGAATATTTCTATCATATTTTAATTTCAATTCTAAAACTTTTTTTTTTGCATAGATAATTTTCTTATTTTTTATGGATTCACCATCTATTTCTGCAATACTTATAATATTTTTTGCCTTATCACGGGCTTTTTTTAAAATTTTAAAATGTTTTTTTAGTATGGTTTTTTTTCCAAAAAAATAACACATAAGGACTCCTGATATAAACCCCATTAATACAGAAAATCCAACATCTATTTTCATAATCTTAATTTAATTTAAAAAAAATTATACATTTTAAAAAACATTGAAAAAATTTAAGTATTTAATGATAAAATCAAATGTATTTTTTATACAATTATGTTGAAATTTATAAATTAAAAATTATATAAAAAGAATTTGAATTTATTAATCATTATTTTTGTTATTTGTTAAAAATAATTTTATTTCAATGAAACGTGCATATTTAGATAATGCATCTACTACTCCTATAAGAAAAGAGGTAATAAAAAGTATGGTTACCTCTTTGAGGTATACATTTGGAAATCCATCTTCTTTACAACATAGTTATGGAAGAAAAGCTAGATCTGTTATAGAAGAATCTAGAATTTGTGTAGCAAATAGTATTAATTCTTATCCAAATGAAATTATTTTTACTTCTGGTGGAACTGAATCTAATAACCTTGTATTAAATTTATCTTTTTATAAATTGGGAGTTAAACATGTTTTAACATCTAAATTAGAACATTATTCTATTTTACATTCATTATCAATTTTATCTGAAAAAAATAATGTATCTGTAAGCTTTATTAAATTCGATAAATATGGAATTATTGATATGGATCATATGGAAAAAATTTTGAAGAAATTTTCTTCAAAAAAAATTCTTGTTACTTTAATGTATGCTAATAATGAAATTGGAAATTTGTTATTTGATATACAAACGGTAATTTTTTTATGTAAAAAATATGGAGCATATTTTCATTCAGATACAATTCAATTTGTAGGAAATTTTCCAATTGATATGAAAAAATTTAATATAGATTTTATTACAGCAAGTGCTCATAAATTTTATGGACCAAAAGGAGTTGGATTCATTTTTATAAGAAAAAATATTTTGAATGAAATTAATAGTAAACAAAAGTATAAAATATTTGAAAATCAAGAATATGGAATTAGAAATGGAACAGAAAATGTTCCAGGAATAGTTGGAATATCTAAAGCAATACAATTATCATTGTGTGATAAAAATCATATAAAAAAAATATATAAATTAAAAAAATATTGCATATCACAATTAAAAAATAATATTCCAAACGTAATATTTAATGGACTTTCATTTGATTGTAAAAAAAGTATTCCTACTATATTAAATTTTTTATATCCAATAAAAAAAATTGATAATTTACTTTATTTTCATTTAGATTTGATGGGTGTTTCTGTATCAAAAGGAAGTGCATGTAGTAATTCTATGAAAAATATATCACATGTTATTAAATTAATTGTGGATAATTTTTTTTTGACAAAAATGATGCCTATAAGAGTTTCTTTTGGAATATTTAATGAAAAAAAAGATATAGATTTGTTAGTTGAATCTTTACAAAGAATAAAAAGATATTTAAAGTGAACATAAATTATTCAATGTTTTTTAGATCTACTATTGGTAAAAAATTAATCTCAGGTATTACTGGAATTTTTCTTATGATATTTTTGCTGTTACATTTAAGTATAAATTTTTCTCTTTTTTTTGGAGAAGAATCATTTAATAATGCTGTTTATTTTATGAAAAAAAATATCATTATACGAATTATGGAATATATTTTAGCTTTAGGTTTTATTATACATATTTTAATGGGAATTAAACTTTATTTTCATAATAGAAAAGTTAAAGGAAAAGTTGATTATTCTATAAATAATTCAAATTCAATTACATCATTTAGCAGTCGTTCAATGATATTTACTGGTATTTTAATTTTATGTTTTTTGATTTTACATTTAATAAATTTTACTATTCCTATGAAATATAATACATATCATCATATATCTGATTATAATTTAGTTACTTCCTTGTTTAAAAATCCTTTTTATACATTTATTTATATTTTTTCATTTATAATATTAGGAATTCATTTAAATCATGGATTTCAATCTTCTTTTCAATCTTTGGGATTGTCTAATAATAAAAATATTATTTATATAAAAAAAATAGGATATTACTATTTTTTATTTATTAGTATCGGATTTTCTACTATTGCTATTTGGTTTTTTTTTAATTAATTATGAAAAATTTATTGAAATTTGACTCAAAAATTCCAACAGGAGATTTGTCAAATAAATGGAAAAATTATAAACAATCATTAAATAAAATATCACCTAATAATAGAAATAAATTAGATATAATTGTGGTTGGAACAGGCTTAGCTGGAAGTTCTGCTTCAGCTACATTAGCAGAATTAGGATATAATATTAAATCATTTTGTTATCAAGATTCACCTAGAAGAGCTCATTCAGTAGCAGCACAAGGAGGGATTAACGCTTCTAAAAATTATAAATCTGATAACGATTCTATATATCAACTTTTTTGTGATACAATAAAAGGTGGAGATTTTAGATCAAGAGAATCTAATGTATATCGTTTAGCTGAAATATCTTCTGATATTATTGATCAATGTGTAGCACAAGGAGTTCCATTTGCAAGAGATTATGCTGGATATCTAGATACAAGATCTTTTGGAGGAACAAAAGTATCAAGAACTTTTTATGCAAAAGGTCAAACAGGTCAACAATTATTATTAGGATGTTATTCTTCAATGTCTAGACAAATAGGAAAAGGAAGAATAAAAATGTTCAATAGGCATGAAATGTTAGATATAGTAGTTATAGATGGAATAGCCAGAGGAATAATTGCTAGAAATTTAATTAATGGAGAAATAGAAAAACATATTTCTCATGCTGTAGTTATTGCTTCAGGTGGATATGGTAATATATTTTTTTTATCTACTAATGCTATGGGATCTAACGCAAGTGCTATATGGAAAATTCATAAAAAAGGTGCTTTTTTTGCTAATCCTTGTTTTACTCAAATTCATCCTACATGTATTCCTCCACATGGAGATTATCAATCTAAATTAACATTAATGTCTGAATCATTACGTAATGATGGAAGAATATGGATACCAAAATATTTAAAAGATTGTAATTCTATAAGAAATGGATATAAATCTTCTAAAGATATTGATGAAAAAAATAGAGATTATTTTTTGGAAAAACGTTATCCTTCATTCGGAAATTTAGTACCTAGAGATGTAGCTTCTAGAGCCGTAAAAGAACGTTGTGATAAAGGATTTGGTATAGGAAAAAATGAAAATGGAGAAGGAGTTTTTTTAGATTTTGAACATTCAATATACAAATATGGAAGAGAAAAAGCTAATGAATTAGGATTAGGTAATGAATTAAATAGTTTAAAAATTAAAAATTTAGGAAAATCTATTTTAGAATCTAAATATGGAAATTTATTTCATATGTATAAAAAAATTACTAATGAAGATCCATATGAAGTTCCTATGGAAATATATCCTTCTGTTCATTATACAATGGGAGGAATTTGGGTTGATTATAATTTAATGTCTACTATTCCTGGATGTTTTGTTATAGGAGAGTCAAATTTTTCTGATCATGGATCAAATAGATTAGGAGCTTCTGCTTTAATGCAGGGATTAGCCGATGGATATTTTATACTTCCTTATACTATTACAGATTATTTATCTAGATATGTTAATATAAATGAAACAAATAAATTAACTATAAATCATAATCAATTTGTAAATTCAGAAAAAAAAGTAAAAGATTCAATTGATTTTTTTATAAAAAATAAAGGTAAAACTCCTGTTGATTTTTTTCATAAAAAATTGGGAAATGTTATGTGGAAATATATTGGAATGAGTAGAACAGGTATAGGATTAATTAAATCTATAAAAATTATAAAAGAAATACGAAAAGAATTTTGGAAAAATGTTTTTGTTCCTGGTAACAAATATGGATTAAACCCAGAATTAGAAAAAGCTATGAGAGTATCGGATTTTTTATATTTAAGTGAATTAATGGCAATGGATGCTTTAAATAGAAAAGAATCTTGTGGAAGTCATTTTAGAGAAGAATATCAAACAAAAGAAGGAGAAGCTCTTCGTGATGACAAAAATTATCAATATGTATCTGTATGGGAACATAACAAATCAGTTGATAAATCAATAATGTATAAAGAAAATATAAATTTTAATTTTCTAAAATTAGAAACAAGATCTTATAAATAATAATATTTGTTATGGAAAAACTTCTTAATTTTAAATTAAATATTTGGAGACAAAAAGATAATAAAGAAAAAGGAAAATTTAAAACATATAATGTAAGAAACATATCTCCTAATTGTTCTTTTTTAGAAATGTTAGATATTATAAATAATGAAATTATCATTTCTAAAAATAATGATGAACCTATATCGTTTGATCATGATTGTAGAGAAGGTATTTGTGGAATGTGTTCTTTATATATAAATGGAAGGGCACATGGTCCAGACAAATTAATTACAACTTGTCAATTACATATGAGAAAATTTAATAATGGAGATACTATTATTGTAGAACCTTGGAGGGCAAAGTCTTTTCCTGTAATTAAAGATCTTATTGTAGATAGATCAGCTTTTGATAGAATTATTATTTCAGGAGGATTTATTTCTGTAAATACTTTTGGTAAAAGTATAGATGGAAATTCTATTCTTATTTCAAAGGATTTATCAGAAAAATCTTTTGATGCAGCTTCATGTATTGGTTGTGGAGCTTGTGTTGCTGCATGTAAAAATAAATCTGCTATGTTATTTGTTTCATCAAAAGTTTCTCAATTTTCTTTTTTACCTCAAGGAAAAATAGAGAGAAAAGATAGAGTAATAAATATGGTAAATAAAATGGATGAAGAAGGATTTGGTAGTTGTACAAATACTAAAGCATGTGAAATAGAATGTCCAAAAGGAATATCTACAGAATATATTTCTATTTTAAATAAAGAATATATAAAATCATTTATTTAAATATTATATTTATGGAGTATTTGGATTTTGAAAAACCAATACAAGAAATTCAAGATCAATATATTAATTGTATTATTATAGAAAAAAAAATTGGAGTTGATATGAAAAATATATGTTCTCAATTGAAATGTAAATTAGAAAATACTATTAAAAAAATTCATAATAATTTAACTCCATGGCAAAGAGTTCAATTATCTAGACATCCTAATAGACCATATACTTTAGATTATATTTATTCTATAACTAAAAAAGATTCATTTATAGAATTACATGGAGATCGTAATTTTGGAGATGATAAAGCAATGGTTGGAGGATTTGGAATTATAGATAATAATATTTTTATGTTAATAGGAACACAAAAGGGAAGAAATACAAAAGATAGACAATATAGAAGATTTGGAATGCCTAATCCAGAAGGATATAGAAAAGCCTTACGTCTTATGAAATTAGCAGAAAAGTTTAAAAAACCAATAATTACTTTTATAGATACTCCAGGCGCTTTTCCTGGAATTGATGCTGAAAAAAGAGGTCAAGGAGAAGCTATTGGTAGAAATATTTATGAAATGATGTCTTTAAAAGTTCCCATTATTGTTATAGTTATTGGAGAAGGAGCAAGTGGTGGAGCTTTAGGAATTGGAATAGGCGACAAAGTTTCTATGATGGAAAATACATGGTATTCTGTTATTTCTCCTGAAAGTTGTTCTACAATAATTTGGGGAAATTGGAGTAAAAAAAAAGAATCAGCAGATGCATTAAAATTAACTGCAAATGATATGTTTAAATTAAATCTTATAGATGATATAATAAAAGAACCATTAGGTGGTGCTCATTTTTTTCCTAAAAAAACATTTAAATTAGTGAAAAAAAAAATAATTAAATATTATAAAGAGTTATCTTCTATTAGTATAGATTCAATTGTTAGATATAGAAAAAATAAATATATTTCTATGGGAGTTTTTGAAGATTACAATATATGAAATATAAAAATAATTTATTTAATGAAGAAAAAA
This sequence comes from Blattabacterium cuenoti, assembly GCF_014252315.1. Taxonomy (GTDB): domain Bacteria; phylum Bacteroidota; class Bacteroidia; order Flavobacteriales; family Blattabacteriaceae; genus Blattabacterium; species Blattabacterium cuenoti_AI. The sequence goes on along the minus strand of NZ_CP059216.1, from coordinate 452,067 downwards.
TAATTGGAAAAATTCCACCTCAATCAATAGAAATAGAAGAGGCTATTATAGGTGCAATACTAATTGATAGAAAAGGATTAGATGAGATTGTAAACTTAATTTTTCCAGATGTTTTTTATAAAAAAGAACATAAATATATATATATAGCTATACGTAAATTATATGATAATTCTAAACCAGTAGATCTTTATACTGTATTAGACGAATTACAAAAAAGTGACAAATTAAATTTTGTAGGAGGAGAACTATATTTAATAGAATTAACACAAAAAGTAATTTCTTCTGCTCATATAAAATATCATAGTAAAATAATTCTTCATAAATTTATTTTAAGAGAACTTATAAAAATATCTTCTGAAATAGTAAGTAAATGTTATGATAAAAATATAGATGTTTTTAATTTATTGGATTATGCAGAATCAAAAATTTTTAATATAAATCAAAAATTCTTGATTAAAAAAGAATTTGAATCAATTCAATTTCTTGTTGATAAAGCTATTAATAAAATTAAAAATACTAAAAAAGAAGGATTAAGTGGAATATCATCTGGATATCATAAATTAGATTATATAACATCTGGATGGCAAAATTCTGATTTAATTATAATTGCTTCTAGGCCAGGAATGGGAAAAACAACTTTCATGTTATCCATGGTTAGAAATATAGTAATTAAACAAAAAATACCTGCTGTAATTTTTTCATTAGAAATGTCTTCTATTCAATTGGTTACAAAACTTATTTCATCGGAAACAGAAATTCCTTTAGATAAAATTAAAAGAGCTAGTTTATCAGATTTAGAATGGAATTTGTTGTGCAATGAAACAAAAAGACTAAAGAAATCACCTTTGTTTATAGATGATACTCCATCTTTATCTATATTTGATTTACGTGCTAAATGTCGTTATTTAATTTCTCAATATGGAATAAAATTAATATTAGTAGATTATATGCAATTAATGGGAATTACTTCTCATAGTTATGTAACTAAATCATTTCATAACAGAGAACAGGAAATATCTGTTATATCTAGAAATTTAAAATCTTTAGCTAAAGAATTAGATATTCCTATAATTGCATTGTCTCAATTATCTAGAGCAGTAGAAACAAGAGGAGGAAGTAAAAGACCTTTATTATCTGATTTAAGAGAATCTGGAGCTATAGAACAAGATGCAGATATAGTATTATTTATTTATAGACCAGAATACTATGGATTCAGAATATGGGATAATGATGACAAAAATGATTCTTGTATTGGACAAGCAGAAATAATAATATCTAAACATAGAAATGGTGGATTAGATAAATTTAGATTAGAGTTTATAGGATCAAAATCTAAATTTAAAAATATTATATATAATAAATCAACTTCATTAAGTTGGGATGAAGATTATAAAAAAAATGTAATAGAAAATGAAAAAAAAAATGTAATAGAAAATGAAAAAAATAATATAATATATCCACCTTTATCTCATAAAAACGAAGAAAAAATAAATAAAATAAATTATAATGATAATCTAAATTTAGATGAAGATAATTTTGATTTTAATTAAAAAAAATATATATATTTTATATAATTAATTTTTAATTAAATCAAAATTTAATTTTGTACTTTTGCACTAAAAAAATTTACGTTTGGTTATTGTAAAATCTTCATCTGGAATAAGAGGAACTATAGGTGGATTAGTAGGAAAATGTTTATCTCCAATAGATGTAGTTAAAATTATATCTGGATATGCATATTGGATAAAAAATCGTAGTAAACTATACAGAAATAAAAATATTATTCTATTAGGAATAGATGGAAGATCAACATCTGAAATGTTTCATAAATTGATTTCATCAACAATTAAAAGTTCAGGTATTAATATCCTAGATATAGGATTATCTACTACTCCTACAATTGGATTTGCAATTTTAAATGAAAATGTATTAGGAGGTATTATGATTACTGCTAGTCATAATCCAAAAAATTGGAATGGATTGAAATTATTTAATTATTATGGAGAATTTTTATCTTCAATAGAAATTAAATCTTTATTTAGAATTATAAAAAAAAAATATTTTAAATTCGTTTCTTATAAAAAATTAGGAAAAATTTTTTATAAGAAAGATTATATTAATAAACATATTAATAAAATATTATCATTACCTATTATAGATAAAGAAAATATAAAAAAATGTAAACTTAAAATAGTAGTAGATGGAATAAATTCAACAGGAGGAATAGCTGTACCAATTCTACTTAAAAAATTAGGAATTAATGTTATAAAAATACATTGTAATCCTGATGGTAACTTTAAACGAAATCCTGAACCTATAAAGAAAAATTTAAAAGAGATTTGTAAAAAAGTTTTGTCTGAAAAAGCAAATTTAGGAATATCTGTAGATCCAGATGTAGATAGAGTAGTTTTTATATGTGAAAATGGGGCATTTTTTGGAGAAGAATATACCTTAATATCTATTGTTGATTATATACTAAAAAATGAAAAAGGGCCTGTTGTTTCCACGTTATCATCATCTAATATATTAGAATATATATCTTTAAAAAATAAAGTTCCATTTTACACTTCTCCTGTAGGAGAAGTAAACGTAGTAAAACAAATGAAAAAAGTAAATGCAATTATTGGAGGAGAAGGAAATGGAGGTATTATATACCCAAAATTACGTTATGGAAGAGATGCTTTAATTGGAATAGCGTTATTTTTGTCTTATTTATCCAAATTAAATTGTATATCTTTATCAAATTTAAAAAAGTTATATCCTATATCTTTTATGTCTAAAAAAAAAATACGGTTATCATTTTGTTATAAAAAATTTATAGAAAATATAAAAAAAAAATATAAAAAAGAAAAAATAAACGTTAATGATGGTATTAAAATAAATTTTATGAATAATGAGTGGATACATATAAGAAAGTCTAATACTGAAAATATTATTAGGATATATTCAGAAAGTCATATATCAAATAATAGAGCTAATTATTTAACTAATGGAATAATAAATGATATAAAAAAAATTATTTAATATGTTCAATAGAAAGATTTTAGATTATGTAAATAATACTTTCAATAAGAAAAATAATTTTCCTTTATTTAAATCAGGATATACAATTACTATATTTTTTGAAATTAAAGAGGGAAATAAAAAAAGAATTCAATCTTTTAGAGGAGTAGTAATTAAAAAACAAGGAAATGGATTAATAAAAACATTTACTGTTAGAAAATATAGTTCTGGAATAGGAGTTGAACGTTTATTTCCAATAAATCAACCAAACATAATAAAAATAGATATAAATAAAAAAGGAAAAGTAAGAAGATCTAAAATATATTATATAAGAAAATTAAAAGGAAAAAAAGCAAAAATTAAAAATCAATAAAAAGCAAAAAAAGGATTTAATACGAAATATTACATAATAGATATACTCCTTATTTGTAATGTAATATACCTTTTTTTGCTTAATATATATTAATTATCTGTTACTTTTTTTTCGCTATCTTCAGAATTTGTTATTTTATCTTTATCAGATGTTATCCCATTATTTTCTTCATTATTATTTTTTGAAGACTCTTCTCCAGGAGTAGAAGGAGGTATATTTGTAGAAGATTGTGAATCTGTTGGATTTTCATTTCCATTAGATGGTTTTTCTTCTTCTGTTGCAGAAGAATTATTCTCATTGTTTTTATTTTTATTATTACAACCAATAGTTAGCAAAAACATAGCTAACAAAAAAATTGTAGTAACAGTAAATCTTAATTTTTTCATCATAATCAAATAATATTTCAATTGTTACACATTATGGACAAATTTATATAAAAATTTGAAATGAAAAAATATATGATTATTTGTCTTTTTTCATTATTAATGAAAAACAAATCTACAATTTTTATTTTTATATTGATAATAAGAATATTATAAATTAATTTTTACGTTATTTAATCAATTAATATTGAATCAATTAATAAAACAAAAAATTATGTCTTCAAACAAAAAGATCTTAAAAGAAGCTTTAACTTTTGATGATGTATTACTTGTTCCATCATATTCCTCAATTTTACCATCAGAAGTATCATTAAAAACATCTATAACTTCTGATATTACATTAAATATTCCAATATTAAGTGCAGCTATGGATACGGTTACTGAATCTTCTTTAGCTATATCTATTGCTAGAGAAGGAGGAATGGGAATAATTCATAAAAATATGGATATAAAAAATCAGACAAAAGAAGTTTATAAAGTAAAAAGATATGAGAGTGGAATTATAGATAATCCTATTACTCTTTCTAGAAAATCTACATTAAAATACGCTCAATATCTAATGAATAAATATAAAATATCAGGATTACCTGTAGTAGAAGAAAATAAATTATTAGTAGGTATTATAACAAAAAGAGATATAAAATATAGAATAGATATGGATTCTTTAGTAGAAGAAGTTATGACAAAAGAAAAATTGATAACATCTACAAAATGTATAACTACAGAAGAAGCAAAAAATATTCTAATTAAAGAAAGGATAGAAAAATTACCTATTGTAGATAGTTTTAATAAACTTGAAGGATTAATAACAATTAGAGATATAGATAATATAATTAAATATCCTAATGCATGTAAAGATTCTAGAGGATGTTTAAGAGTAGGAGCTGCAATAGGAGTAGATAAAAATATATTGGATAGAGTTGAATCATTAGTACAGGTAAAAGTTGATTTAATTGCTATAGATTCTGCTCATGGTCATTCTTCCAAAATTATTGATATTGTTAAATCAATTAGAAATTCATTTCCTAATATTACATTATTAGTAGGAAATATTGTAACTAAAGATGGAGCTAAAGATTTAATAGATGCTGGATCTTCTATTTTGAAAGTTGGAATTGGATCAGGATCAATATGTACAACTAGAGTTATAGCTGGAGTAGGAGTCCCTCAATTAACAGCTATAAATGAAGTATATAAATATTCAAAAAAAAGAAATGTTAGTGTTATTTCCGATGGAGGAATAAGATATTCTGGAGATATTGTAAAAGCTTTAGCTTTTGGAGCTAGTTCTGTTATGATAGGTAGTTTATTTGCTGGAACAGATGAATCTCCTGGAGAAGAAGTAATTTATCATGGAAGAAAATTTAAAACATATGTAGGAATGGGCTCATTATCAGCTATGAAAAGAGGTAGTAATGATAGATATTTTCAGTTTAATAATAAACTTGTTCCAGAAGGAATAGAAGCAATAGTTCCTTATAAAGGAAAGATAAAAGATGTTATTTATCAAATATGTGGAGGATTAAGATCAGGAATGGGGTATTGCGGTGTATCTAATATAAAAGAATTAATAAAAAAATCTAAGTTTGTTAAAATAACAAATTCTGGATTGAAAGAAAATCATCCACATAGTGTAAATATAATAAAAGAAGCTCCTAATTATTTTGGAAATGAATAATTAATTGTACCCGGGACGGGACTCGAACCCGTATGATCAATATGATCACAGGATTTTAAGTCCTGTGTGTCTACCAATTCCACCACCCGGATTATAAAAAAATATAATAAATATAAGCGAGAAACGGGGATCGAACCCGCGACCTCGACCTTGGCAAGGTCGTGCTCTACCAAACTAAGCTATTCTCGCTTTTTTATATACTAATTTAAAAACACTTAATATATATAGCAAATTTATTTATAACAAATTTTATTAATTTAATAATTTTTGAATTTCATTTATTTTAATAATAGCATCTTTATTAGATAATAATTCTATATTTTTTATATTATTTAAAATATGTATAATTTTTTTTATTAAAAAAATATAATTTTTTTCTTTTGTTAAACATTTATTTTTTTTATCATTTTTTAATTTTTTTAATATTTTCATTGATTTTTTAACAACATTAATAGGCATTCCTGATATTTTTGCTATATAAATACCAAGACTAGAATCACTTCCTCCTATCATTAATTTTCTTATAAAAACAATATTATCTTTTATTTTTTTTACAGATACATGATAATTTTTTACTCTTTTAAAAAAAAGAGTCATATTATTTAATTCATGATAATGAGTAGCAAATAATACTAAAGGATTCATTTTGCTATTATGTAAAAATTCTATAATTGACTTTGCGATTGCTATTCCATCATAAGTACTAGTTCCTCTTCCTATTTCATCTAAAATAATAAAACTTCTTTTAGAAATATTATTTAATATATTTGCTGTTTCATTCATTTCAACCATAAAAGTTGATTCTCCCATAGATATATTATCATAAGCACCAACTCTGCTAAAAATTTTATTTATTAATCCTATTTCTACTTTTTTTGCTGGAACAAAACTTCCAATATGTGTCATTAATATTATAATAGCTGTTTGACGTAAAATAGCAGATTTTCCAGACATATTTGGTCCTGTTATAATTATAATTTGTTGCTTATTGCTATTAAGCAAAATATCATTTGGTATATATGAATTTTTTAATAAAAATTGTTTTTCTATTACAGGATGTCTACCTTCTATTATAGATAAATTATGAGAATTATTTATTATAGGCATTGAATAATTATTTTCTATTGCAGAAGAAGAAAAAGAATGTAATACATCTATTTTGGCTATTAATTTTGAATTATTTTGTAATATTTTAATATGTTTTAAAATATTATTAATAAGATTTTTAATTATTTCTTTTTCTAAATAAAAAATTTTTTGTTCGTTATTTATTATATTTACTTCATAATTTTTTAATTCATCAGTACTATATCTAATAGTACTAGATAATGTTTGTTTTTGCTTCCAATGAGAAGGAACAATATTTTTATATTTTTTTCTAATCTCAAAAGAATATCCTAATATATTATTAAAATGAATTTTAATATTTTTTATTCCTGTTTTTGATTGTTCTTTATCACAAAGTTTTAATAAATATTCTTTTTGATTTAAATATAGATCTCTAAGTTTATCTAACTCTTTAGAATTTCCTTTTTTTATTATATTATGTTTAATTTTATCATTTGTAAATAAAACATTTTTATTTATAGTTTTTTCAATTTTTTTAGATATATAATTGCAATCTTGTAATAAAATTATTAATTTTTTAATATTTTCTACTTTTTTATGAAAAAAAGTTATTTTTTTCATTTTATCAATGGAAATTAAAGATTCATTTAAAATTATAATATCTCTTATATTAGTTTTATCCATAACCATTCTTGATATAATTCTATCTATATCATGAATAGATTTAAGATTTTTTTTTATAAGTATTCTTATTTTTTCATTTTCATATAGTTCTTTTACTATATTTATTCTGTTTTTTATAATATCAATATCAATAATAGGAAAAAGAATCCAATTTTTTAATAATCTACCTCCCATAGGAGTAATTGTAAAATCTATTACATTTATTAATGAAGATCCATTTTTATTTATAGGATGAAAAATTTCAAGATTTTTAAAAGTAGAATCATCTATCCACATACAATTTTCTTTTTTTATTCTACGGATATTAGATATGTGTTTAATTTTAAAATTATATGTTTCATATAAATAATAAAGAATAACTCCAGAAGATATTATTCCTAATTTCATATCATCAATACCAAATCCTTTTAATGAATTTGTTTTAAAATGCATTATCATTTTTTCATAAGAAAGCTGATAATTAAACATCCAATCATTCATCAAAAAAGTAGGATAATTATCATTAATTAATAATTTATCAAAAAAATGTTTTTTATTATTTTGATAAATTATTTCACTAGGTTTGAAATGATTTATATATTGATATACATATTTTATATCATCTTCTACAACAAAAAATTCTCCTGTAGAAATATCTAATAAACTTAATCCAAAAGAATTTTTTTCTATATGAACAGAAGATAAAAAATTATTAGATTTAATATTTAATATATTTTCATTTATTATTACTCCTGGAGTAATTAATTCAACTACATCTCGTTTAACTATATTTTTACCTTCTACAGGTTTATCTTCTACTTGATTGCAAATAGCTACTCTATTTCCTGATTTTATCAATTTAGGTAAATATGTATTTAAAGAATGACAAGGAAATCCAGCTAGATGTTTAATATTAGATTTTTTAGTTAAAACAATATTTAGTATTTTAGAACATAAAATAGCATCTTTATCAAAAGTTTCATAAAAATCTCCAACTTGAAATAATAAAATAGTATCTGGATATTTAGATTTTATATTATTATATTGCTTAATTAATGGTGTTTCTTCTTTTTTATTGTTGTTTTTACTCATTTTAATAATGATATAGTTAAAAATTATAATATTTTTTTATTCTATACTATTAGTAAATAAATCTGATAAATCAATTAAATAAAAATTCTTATGCCAAAAAAATTTTCAGAGTATAAAGAATTAAATTTAAAAAAAATATTTATTGAAATAATTAAATATTGGAAAGAGAATAAAGTTTTTCAAAAAACACAAGAAAATTTTAAAAAAAATTTTTATTCTAATAAAAATATATATGTTTTATATGAAGGGCCTCCGTCATTGAATGGTCCTCCTGGAATTCATCATATTTTATCTAGAACTATAAAAGATATATTTTGTAGATATAATTATATGAAAGGTAAAATAGTGTTCAGAAAAGCTGGATGGGATACTCATGGATTACCTGTTGAAATAAATGTTGAAAAAAAAATAGGTATAAATAAAAATGATATAGGAAAAAAAATTAGTGTAGAAAATTATAATAAAATATGTGAAAAATTTGTTAATGATTCTTTAAAAGAATGGGAATTATTTACAGAAAAAATGGGATTTTGGATTGATTTAAAAAATAATTTTAAAACATGTAATTCTAAATATATAGAAAGTGTTTGGTGGATTTTGAAAAAATTTTATAAGAAAAATCTTTTATATAAAGATTATATTATTCAACCTTATTCTCCAGCAGCTGGAACTGGATTAAGTTATCATGAATTAAATATGCCTGGTGCTTATAAAAAAATAGAACAAATATCTCCCATTGTTAAATTTAAATTAATAAAAAATACTTTATCTAAAGATAATCAATTTAAAAATATATCGGGAAATATTTATTTGCTTTCATGGACTACAACTCCATGGACTTTACCATCAAATACCGCTTTATCTGTTGGAATAAATATTGATTATGTTTTAATTAAAATATATAACCATTTTATCAATATAAAAGAAAATATTATTATTTCAGAAAAATCTATTAGTAATGTATTACCTCAAAATGAATATTTTCCCGTTAATAATGAAAATAAAATAAAATTAAGTGGAAAAAAAATTCCATACTTAATAATTAATAAATTTAAAGGAAAAAAAATAATTAATGTAAGATATGAACAATTATTACCATGGTTTTCTCCATATAAAAATATGCATAAAGCATTTAGAGTTGTAATAAGTGATTCTATCAATGTAGAAGAAGGAACAGGAATAGTTCATATATCTCCAACTTTTGGATTAGAAGATTTTTTGATAGCTAAGAAATATGATATTCCTTCTATGTTAATTAAAAAAAATAATTTATTAGTACCATTGGTAGACTTTCAAGGAAAATTTTTAGATGATTTTCCTTATGGATTTGATAATAAATATATAAATAATGCATTTAATCCAAAAAAAAATAATTTTTTTTCAGTTGATGAAGAAATTGTTTCTTTTCTGAAAAAAGAAAATAAAATATTTAAATCAGAAAAGTATAAACATTTTTATCCTCATTGTTGGAGAACAGGAAAACCAATTATATATTATCCTTTACACTCATGGTTTATAAATAATGAAAAATTTAAAAATAAAATGATTATTTTAAATGATAAAATAAACTGGTATTCCAATAATATTGATAAAAATAATAATAGATTTGATTCATGGTTAAAAAATGTTAAAAATTGGAATATTTCTAGAACAAGATTTTGGGGAACTCCTCTACCAATTTGGACAACAAAAAATGGAAAAGAAAAATTAATTATAGGATCTATAAAAGAATTAATTTTTGAGATAAATAAATCTATAAAACATGGAATTATGTCTCATAACATTTTTAATGAATTTATAATAAATGATATGAGTGATGAAAATTATAAAAAAATTGATCTACATAAACATATTTTAGATAAACTAATTTTAGTTTCTCCTAAAGGAAATCCTATGAAAAGAGATCCTGATTTGTTAGATGTTTGGTTTGATTCTGGATCAATGCCTTATGCTCAATTTCATTATCCTTTTGAAAATAAAGGTTTTATTGACAATAAAATATTATTTCCTTCTGATTTTATATCAGAAGGATCAGATCAAACAAGAGGATGGTTCTTTACTTTACATATTATTAGTAGTGCTATTTTTAAATCTTATGCATATAAAAATGTGGTATATACAGGACTAATTTTAGATAAAAATGGATATAAAATGTCCAAAAGTAAAGGAAATACAATAGATCCAATTGATTTAATCAACAATTATGGTCCCGATTCTATACGTTGGTATATTATATTTAATTCAAATCCATGGGATAATATAAAATTTGATATGGATAATATTAATATTGTAATTAAAAAATTTTTTAGTACACTATATAATATTTATTCTTTTTTTGCATTATATGCAAATATAGATGGATTTATATATAAAGAAAAAGATAATTATAAATATTATACACAATTAGATTTATGGATTTTATCTGAATTAAATACTGTAATTAAAAAATCTAATGAATATTACAAAAAATATAATCCTACAAAAGTAGTACGTTTAGTTGATGATTTTGTTTTAAATCAATTAAGTAATTGGTATATAAGACTTAATAGAAGAAGATTTTGGAAAAATAAATATACAAAAAATAAAATTTCTGCTTATCAAGTAGTTTATAACTGTTTATTGAATATTTCTAAAATTATATCTCCAATTGTTCCTTTTTTATCTGAAAAAATTTATATTGATTTAAACTTAACAACTAAAAAAGAAAAATGTTTAAGTATTCATCTTAGCAAATTTCCTGATCATAATAATAATTTTATTAATAAAAACTTAGAGAAAAAAATTCGTTTAGCTCAAAAAATAGTTAATATTATTTTTTCTTTAAGAAAAAAACATATGATTAAAATTAGACAACCCTTAAAAAGGGTATTAATCATTGATTATCAAAAAAAACAAGATAAATTAAAAGATATATTAGATATTATTTTGAAAGAAGCTAATGTAAAAGAAGTTAAATTTACTGATTCTTATAAAAATTTGAAATTAATAAAATATGTTAAACCTAATTATAAATTACTAGGACCTAAATTTGGTAATAATACAAAACAAATATGTAAATTAATTAAAAAATTAAATCAAAAGGAAATAAAAAAAATTGAAGATAATAAGGAAATTAATTTATTTTTTGATAAAAAAAATTTCATTATTTCTTTAGAAGATGTAAAAATTATTACAGAATATATTGATAATTGGGCAGTTTCATCTATAGATAATTTAACTATAGCATTAGATTTAAATATTACAAAAAGTCTTAAAAATGAAGGAATTATAAGAGAAATAATTAGATATACTCAATATTTAAGAAAAAAATTATGTTATGTTGTAACAGAAAAAATATTAATATACATAAATAATAATTGTAATTATAATGTAAAAGAAATATTAATAGAATATAAAAATATTATATGTAAAGAAACTCTTTCTATGAATATTTTATTTTGTGATAAACTGGATAAAAAAAATGGAATAGAAATTAATATAAATAATAATAAAATTTTTTTACAAATTAAAAAATTTGAGAAATAATAATTTATTTTTAAGTTTAAAATATTTTATTATTAAGTTGAAAAAAAATTTTTTAATTATTTTATTAGTTTTTATAGATCAGTTATTAAAAATATATATAAAAACTCATTTTAGATTAGGATCAGGATTTTCAATATTTTATTTTTTTAGAATATTTTTTATAGAAAATCCTGGAATGGCGTATGGAATACATATTATTCCTGGATATTATGGAAAAGTATTTTTAAGTATTTTACGCTTTTTTATTGTTTTATTTATATTATTTATTTATTTATATAATATAAAAAAAAATTCAAATTTTTATTTGATTAATTCTATTATATTTATATTATCTGGTTCTTTAGGTAATTTTTTAGATAGTGCTTTTTATGGATTATTATTTGATAGTGGAACATACTATGATAGTAAGTATAATAAATGGATTTCTTATTCTGGAATATCTAAAATTAGTTTTCCTAATAAAGGATATAATTCTATTATGAAGGGATGTGTAGTTGATATGTTTCATTTACCATTAATAAATTTTTTTATACCAAAATATATTCCTATTATAGGAGGATATAATTTTATATTTTTTGAACCTATTTTTAACTTATCAGATATTTTTATATTTATTGGTATTATTATAATATTGTTATTCAATAATAAAATTAATAAAATAATTTTTTTTAAGTATACATTTATTTTTGAGAATTATAAAAAAACTCTATAGATTTGTATCGTCCTGATTTTCATTATTACGTATTTATGCATATTTATTATGCCGGTGTAGCTCAGTTGGTAAGAGCACGTGATTTGTAATCTCGGGGTCGTGGGTTCGAATCCCTCCACCGGCTTGTTTTTTATATTTTTTTAATATTGGGGAGATACTCAAGTTTGGTTAACGAGGACAGACTGTAAATCTGTTGGCATAGCCTTCGTAGGTTCGAATCCTACTCTCCCCATTTTTTTTTATTATTATTTTTTTTTAATAAATAATAAAAATAAAGCGGAAGTAGCTCAGTTGGTAGAGCATCAGCCTTCCAAGTTGAATGTCGCGGGTTCAAATCCCGTCTTCCGCTCTAAATAATAATAAATAATTATTATTTATAGCCAATGTAGCTCAGAAGGTAGAGCACTTCCTTGGTAAGGAAGAGGTCACGGGTTCAAATCCCGCCGTTGGCTTTTTTTTGAACTCAACTTACTTAATAATAAATTTTTATCATGGCAAAAAAAAAATTTAAAAGAGATAAACCACATTTAAACATAGGAACCACAGGCCATGTGGATCATGGTAAGACAACTTTAACTGCTGCTATTACAAAAGTATTGTCAAAAGATGGATTAGCTGAAGAAAAAAGTTTTGATTCTATAGATAATGCTCCAGAAGAAAAAGCAAGGGGTATTACAATAAATACATCTCATGTAGAATATGAAACGGTAAAACGTCATTATGCTCATGTAGATTGTCCAGGACATGCTGATTATATTAAAAACATGATAACAGGTGCTGCGCAAATGGATGGAGCTATTTTAGTAGTTGCAGCTACAGATGGTCCTATGCCTCAAACTAGAGAACATATTTTATTAGCTCGTCAAGTTGGAGTTCCAAAAATTATAGTTTTTATAAATAAAGTTGATCAAGTTGATGATAATGAATTACTAGAATTAGTAGAAATGGAAATAAGAGAATTATTATCTAAATATGAATATGATGGAGATAATATTCCTATAATACAAGGATCAGCTTTAGGTGCTTTAAATGGAGAAGATAAATGGATAAAAAAAATTAAAGATCTAATGGATACATTAGATAATTATATTCCTGATCCAATAAGAAATATGGATAAACCATTTTTAATGCCTATAGAAGATGTTTTTACTATAACTGGAAGAGGAACAGTAGCTACTGGAAGAATAGAAAGTGGTATAATTAACACTGGAGATACAGTAGATATAATAGGAATGAGTGATAAAAAACTTAATTCTACAATAACTGGAGTTGAAATGTTTAGGAAAATATTGGATAGAGGACAAGCTGGAGATAATGTAGGACTATTGTTAAGAGGTATAGAAAAAAAAGATATTAGAAGAGGTATGGTTATTGGAGCTCCTGGATCAATAGATCCATATAAAGAATTTAATGCAGAAGTATATATTCTTACAAAAGAAGAAGGAGGTAGACATACTCCATTTCATAATAAATATAGACCTCAATTTTATTTAAGAACAACAGATGTAACAGGAGAAATTAATTTACCAAGTGGAACAGAAATGGTTATGCCAGGAGATAATGTTTCAATGAAAGTAAAATTACATCAACCTATTGCTTTAAGTGAAAAACTTAGATTTGCAATTAGAGAAGGAGGAAAAACAGTCGGAGCTGGACAAGTAACTAGTATTATTAATTAATATTTTTATATATTTTTGTTTTACGGATGTAGCTTAAACTAGGTAGAGCATCGGTCTCCAAAACCGAAAGGTGTAAGTTCGACTCTTATCATCCGTGCAAAAATTTTTTTATATTTTGTTTTTTGTATTATGAAAAAAAATAACTTTTTTTATGAAATTTACAATGAATTATTTCATAAAATTACTTGGCCTAAATGGAGTAATTTACAAGAATTAACAATATTGATATTTTTTTGTTCTATATTTTTATCTATATTCTTATATGGAGTAGATATTTTTTTTATTTTTTTAATAAAAAAATTTTTTTTCTGTAAAACTTAATATTATTAAAATAATGAATAATTCAGAAAAAAAATGGTATGTTGTAAAAACCATTAGTGGACAAGAAAACAAAGTTAAATTATATATTGAAAATGAAATTAAAAATAATGGGTTTAATGAAGATATTGGAAAAATTTTAGTTCCTATTGAAAAAATAATTCAAATAAGAAGAGGTAAAAGAATTTATAGAGAAAAAGTATATTATCCAGGTTATGTTATTATAGAAGCTAATCTAGAGGGAGAAGCTATTCATGCAATTAGAAGTGTTCCTGGAGTAATTACCTTCTTAGGAGAAGGTAAAGGGAGTAGATCAAATCCTGTTCCAATGAGAAATGAGGAGGTTATAAGAATGTTAGGAAAAATAAAAAATGATTCTGAATCATGTGAAGATATATTAGTAAGTGTTCCATTTACTGTAGGAGAAACTATTAAAGTAATAGATGGTCCTTTTAGCGGATTTAATGGAACAATAGAAAAAATTAATGAAGAAAAAAAGAAATTAGAATTAGCAGTATTAATATTTGGAAGAAAAACTCCTCTGGAATTAAATTTTACACAAATAGAAAAAATATAAAGTATAAAAAAAAAGTTTATAATATTTATGATTAAAAAATATGGTAAAAAAAATAATAAAAAAAATTAAAATAGAAAAAATAAATGGGGGTAAAGCTACTCCTGCACCTCCTATTGGCCCAATATTAGGTAGTTCCGGTGTTAATATAATGGAATTTTGCAAAAAATATAATTATGAAACTAAAAATAATTTAGGTAAACTTTGTCCTGTTTTAATTAATGTTTATGAAGATAAATCTTTTACATTTGTAATAAAAAAACCTCCAATATCCTTTTTATTATTAGAAAAAATAGGAAAAGAAAAAGGATCTAATGAATCTAATCGTATAAAAATTGGAAAAATTAGTTTAAATGATATTGAATTAATTGCTAAATATAAAATGAATGACTTGAATTGTTTTTCAATTGATTCTGCTATTTCAATGGTTTCTGGAACAGCTAGGTCTATGGGAATAGAAGTTTATAAATAAAATATGCCAAAAAATAAGAAAAAAACAAAAAATATAAAAAAAATTTTAGATAAAAACCTAGAAAAAAAATATTCTTTAGAAGAATCTTTACCTA
This sequence comes from Blattabacterium cuenoti, assembly GCF_014252315.1. GTDB lineage: Bacteria > Bacteroidota > Bacteroidia > Flavobacteriales > Blattabacteriaceae > Blattabacterium > Blattabacterium cuenoti_AI. Next base: position 436,433 of record NZ_CP059216.1, on the reverse strand, counting down.
TTATAAAGGATATTAGTTTTGCAAAATTTGATGAATCTGTAGATATATCAATTCGTTTTAATATAAAAAAACAAAATCATTCAATTAAAGGAACTGTAAAATTACCTCATAAAACAGGAAAAAAAAATTGTTTTTTAGCTTTGGTTACTAAAGAAAAAGAAAAAATATCTAAAGAGTTAGGAGCTAATTACGTTGGAATGAGTTTTGTAGAAAAAATAAAATCTGGATGGTGGGATAATAAAATAAATGTAGTAATATCTATGCCTTCTGTTATAAATGAATTAAATTCTATAGGAAAAATATTAGGAACAAAAGGATTAATGCCTAATCCTAAATTAGAAACTATGTCTAATAATCCAGAAGAATCTATCAAAGAAATACAATTAGGAAAAATAATTTTTAAGTTAGATAAATATGGAATTGTACATTCTTCAATTGGAAGAAAATCATTTTCAAATAAAATTTTATATGAAAATATAATATTTTTTATAAAAAAAGTTACAAATAATATTCCTCATTATTTAAAAAATATAGATTATATAAAAAGTATTTATTTATCTACAAGTATGAGTCCTAGTATTTTACTAGATTTTCAAAATATTAAAAATATTATATTATGAAAATAAATTATAAAAAAAAAATTTTGATAGAATTAACAGATATATTATCTAACAATGATATTCTATATTTAATTGATATATCAAATTTAAATTCAAATCAAATTTTCTTTCTAAGAAAAAAATTTTATGAAAACAAAATTCAAATGAAAGTTGTAAAAAATTCTTTATTAAAAAAATCTATAAAAAAAGTTAAAAATAAAAACTTAAACGATTTTATTCCTTGTTTAAAAGGAAACACAAGTATGATTTTTTCTAAAAATAAAAAAACAGGAAAAATAACTTCTAAAATAATAAAAAATTTTCATGAACGAAAAGGTATAGAAATTCCAAAATTGAAAATTGCTTATGTTCAAGAATCTTTCTATGTTGGAAATAATAATTTAAACATACTTATAAATCTTAAAACTAAAGAAGATTTAATAACAGATATTATATATATTATTAGATCTCCATTGGAAAATATGATTTTATCATTATTACAAACAGTAAACAATATGTATGGAATTATAAAAGGATTATCTAAATAAAAATATAAAAAAAATAATAGAAATGATAGAAAAGTTAGCAGAACAATTAATTAATTTAACTGTAAAACAAGTAAACGAATTAACAAATTTATTGAAAAATAAATATGGAATAAAACCACAAAGTTTTATAAATGAATCTACACAATTAAAAAATGAAAAAAAAGAAAATCATGTTGAAAAAGAATCAAAAAATATATTCAATATAATGTTAAAATCTTCAGGAAATTCTAAACTAGCTGTCGTTAAATTAGTTAAAGAAATTACTGGAAAAGGATTAAAAGAATCCAAAGATTTAGTTGACAATTTGCCTAATTTAATTAAGGAATCTGTAAATAAAGAAGAAGCAGAAAATATAAAAAATAAATTTGAAAAAATAGGAGCTGAAATTGAATTAAAATAAAATATATTATTTAGTGAATAAAGATAAAATATTGGAAAGAACAACTTTTGAATCTGTTACTAGAAACACAAAATATCCAGATTTCTTAGACATTCAAATAAAATCATTTAAAGATTTTTTTCAACTAGATACAAAACCAGAAAATATAAAAAATGAAGGGCTATTTAAAGCTTTTATGGATAATTTTCCAATATCTGATGCAAGAAATTCTTTTGTATTAGAATTTAAAGGTTATTCTATTGATCCACCTAGATACACAATAAAAGAATGTATAGAAAGAGGATTAACTTATAGTGTTCCTTTAAAAGCTAAATTAAAATTATATTGTACAGATCCTGATCATGAAGATTTTGAAACAGTGTATCAAGATGTTTATTTAGGTACATATCCTTATATGACTTCTTCTGGATCATTTATTTTTAATGGATCAGAAAGGGTTATAGTATCTCAATTACATCGTTCTCCAGGAGTATTTTTTGGGCAATCTCATCATGCAAATGGAACTAAACTTTATTCAGCAAGAATAATACCATTTAAAGGATCATGGATAGAATTTGCTACAGACATTAATAATGTTATGTATGCATACATAGATAGAAAAAAAAAATTGCCTATGACAACTTTACTTCGGGCTATAGGATATGAAAGAGATAGAGATATATTAAAAATATTTGATTTAGCAGAAGAGATAGAAGTAAACAATAATAATATTGAAAATATTCTTAATAGAACTTTAGCAGAAAGAGTTTTAAAAATATGGAACGAAGATGTTGTTGATGAAGATACAGGAGAAGTAGTTACTATAGAAAAAAATAAAGTATTAATAGATAGAGACATATGTATAAAAAAGGAACATATAGATATTATAAATAATTATGGAATAAATACAATTTTATTACATAAAAAGAATGGAAAGAAAAAAGATTATTCTATTATATACAATACTTTACAAAAAGATCCGACAAATTCTGAAATAGAATCAGTAGAATATATTTATAAACAACTTAGAAATACTGATCCTCCTGATGAAGAAACAGCAAGAGGCATAATAGATAAATTATTTTTTTCTGATACTAGATATAGTTTAGGCCCTGTAGGTAGATATAGATTGAATAAAAGATTAGGATTAAATATAGATCCATATTATTTAGTATTAACAAAAAAAGATATATTAGCTATAATAGAACATTTAAATGATTTATTTAATTCTAAAAAAGAGGTTGATGACATTGATCATCTATCAAATAGAAGAGTAAGAACTGTTGGAGAACAATTATATACTCAATTTAGTATTGGATTAGCTAGAATGGCAAGAACTATAAGAGAAAGAATGAATGTTAGAGATAACGAAGTATTTATGCCAATAGATCTTATTAATTCTAAAACTTTGTCTTCTGTAATAAATACTTTTTTTGGAACTAATCAATTATCTCAGTTTATGGATCAAACAAATCCGTTATCTGAAATAACTCATAAAAGAAGATTATCAGCTTTAGGTCCTGGAGGATTATCTAGAGAAAGGGCCGGATTTGAAGTAAGAGATGTTAATTATTCTCATTATGGACGATTATGTCCTATAGAAACTCCAGAGGGGCCAAATATAGGATTGATTTCTTCTCTTTCTGTATTTGCAAAAATTAATAAAATGGGTTTTGTAGAAACTCCATATAGATTAGTTGATAATAATAAAATAGATTTTAATTATCCAGTAAAATATTTAAGCGCAGAAGAAGAAGAAGGTAAAATTATAGCTCAATCAAATGCTATAGATAAAAATGGAAATTTTTCTTCTAATAGAATTGTTGCTAGAAAAGATGGAGATTTTCCTGTAGTAACTCCTAAGGATGTTGATTATGTAGATGTTGCTCCTAATCAAATAGCATCTATATCAGCATCTTTAATACCTTTTTTAGAACATGATGATGCTAATAGGGCTCTTATGGGATCTAATATGATGCGTCAAGCTGTTCCATTAATTAAACCTGATTCACCAATAGTAGGAACTGGGGTAGAAAAACAAGTAGCAATGGATTCTAGAATACTAATTAATGCAGAAAAAGATGGAATAGTAAAATATATGGATTCAAGAAAAATAATAATTGAATATGAAAGAACTAAAGAAGAAGATTTAGTTAGTTTTGATTCTAATATTAAAATTTATAATCTTATTAAATTTCGTAAAACTAATCAAAATACATGTATAAATCTAAAGCCTATTGTAAAAAAAGATATGAAAATAAAAAAAGGTCAACTTTTATGTGAAGGATATGCAACAGAAAATGGAGAATTAGCTTTAGGAAAAAATTTAAAAGCAGCATTTATTCCTTGTAATGGATATAACTTTGAAGATGCTGTATTAATTTCTGAAAAAGTAGTTAGTGAAGATTGGTTTACATCAATTCATATTGATGAATATTCATTAGAGGTTAGAGATACTAAGTTAGGAATGGAAGAATTAACTAATGACATTCCTAATGTAAGTGAAGATTCTACAAAAAATCTAGACGAAAATGGAATTATTAGAATTGGAGCAGAAGTAAATCCTGGAGATATTTTAATTGGAAAAATTACTCCAAAAGGAGAATCAGATCCAACTCCAGAAGAAAAATTATTAAGAGCTATTTTCGGGGATAAAGCTGGAAATGTTAAAGACGCATCTTTAAGAGCAGAACCTTCTTTGTCTGGAATAGTAATAGATACTAAACTTTTTACAAGAAGTATAAAAAATAAATTATCAAGAGAAAAAGATAAAATATTAATAGAATCTTTAGATAAAGAATATAATAAAAAATTTTTAGATATTAGGATTAAATTAATAGATAAATTATATATTATATTAAATGGAAAAAAATGTTATAACAGTATTTATAATGAAAATAAAAAAGAAATTATTTTCAAAGGAGATATTTTTAATAAAGAATTATTAAAAAATGTTAAAGATTATACAAAAATTTATATTGAAAATAATTGTAATTGGACAAATGAAGATAATATTAATAATTTAATATCTGAAATATTACACAATTATAAAATATCATTAATAAATTTAAATAGTGATTTAAAACATAAAAAATTTTCTATAACAATTGGAGATGAACTTCCTTCTGGAATTGTTAAAATGGCAAAAGTATATATTGCTAAAAAAAGAAAATTAAAAGTTGGTGATAAAATGGCTGGAAGACATGGAAATAAAGGAGTAGTAGCTCGTATTCTTAGAGTTGAAGATATGCCATTTTTAGAAGATGGTAGTCCAGTAGATATTGTTTTAAATCCATTAGGTGTTCCTTCTAGAATGAATATAGGACAAATATATGAAACAGTTTTGGGGTGGGCTGGGTATAAATTAAATACAAAATTTTCTACTCCTATATTTGATGGAGCAACTATAAATCAAATATCTAGTTATACTAAAAAAGCTGAAATTCCTAAATTTGGAGCTACATATTTATTTGATGGATTAACAGGAGAAAGGTTTGACCAACCAGCAACTGTAGGAATTATATACATGCTTAAACTTGGACATATGGTAGACGATAAAATGCATTCTAGGTCTATAGGTCCTTATTCTTTAATAACTCAACAACCTTTAGGTGGTAAATCTCAATTTGGAGGACAAAGATTTGGAGAAATGGAAGTTTGGGCTTTAGAGGCTTTTGGTGCATCTAATATATTACGTGAGATATTAACTGTTAAATCAGATGATGTTGTAGGAAGAGCTAAAACTTATGAATCAATAGTAAAAGGAATAAATATGCCTATTCCTAATAATCCAGAATCTTTTAATGTATTATGTTATGAATTGAAAGGATTGGGGTTAGACATTAAGTTAGAAGAATAAAATAATTATTCTAATTTATAAATATGATATGAATATAAAAAGAAACAATAAATTTAATAAAATAACTATTAGATTATCTTCTCCAGAAGTTATATTAAAGGAATCTTATGGAGAAGTTTTAAAACCAGAAACAATAAATTATAGAACTCATAAGCCAGAAAGAGATGGCCTTTTTTGTGAACGTATTTTTGGTCCTATTAAAGATTATGAATGTGCTTGTGGTAAATATAAAAGAATCCGTTATAAAGGAATTGTTTGTGATAGATGTGGTGTAGAAGTAACTGAAAAAAAAGTTAGAAGAGAACGAATGGGACATATAAATCTTATTGTTCCTGTAATTCATATATGGTGTTTTCGTTCTTCTCCAAATAAAATAGGAGCACTATTGGGGTTATCTTCAAAAAAACTTGAAATGATAATTTATTATGAAAGATATGTTGTAATACAGAGTGGAATAGCAGAAAAATTAGATGGATATAATTTTCAATTAGGAGATTTTTTGACTGAAGAAGAATATTTAAATGTATTAGAAAGTATTCCAAAATCTAATCAAAATTTAGATGAATCTGATCCGGAAAAATTTATTGCTAAAATGGGTGCTGAATGTATAGAAGGATTATTGAGTCGTATTGATTTAAATGATTTATCAAATAAATTAAGAAATCAAGTATTAAATGAAACATCTAAACAAAGAAAAATTGATGCTTTAAAAAGATTACAAATAGTTGAATCTTTCAAAGAAGGTAAAAAAAAAGGAGGTAACCCTACTTGGATGATAATTCGTGTATTATCAGTTATACCTCCTGAATTGAGACCATTAGTTCCATTAGATGGAGGACGTTATGCTGCATCTGATATGACTGATTTATATCGTCGTGTTCTTATTAGAAACAATAGATTAAAAAGACTTATAGAAATTAAAGCTCCAGAAGTGATTCTTAGAAATGAAAAAAGAATGTTACAAGAATCTGTAGATTCTTTATTTGATAATTCTAGAAAAGTATCTGCAGTTAAATCAGAAGCAAATCGTCCTTTAAAATCTTTATCAGATGCTTTAAAAGGAAAACAAGGTCGTTTTAGACAAAATTTACTAGGAAAAAGAGTAGATTATTCTGCAAGATCAGTTATTGTAGTTGGTCCTAATTTAAAGTTACATGAATGTGGATTACCTAAGGATATGGCTGCAGAATTATATAAACCATTTATTATAAGAAAATTAATAGAAAGAGGAATAGTTAAAACAGTTAAGTCTGCTAAAAAAATAATTGATAAAAGAGATTCTGTAATATGGGATATATTGGAAAATGTTTTAAAAGGACATCCTGTTCTTTTAAACAGAGCCCCAACATTACATAGATTAGGAATTCAAGCCTTTCAACCTAAATTAATAGAAGGAAAAGCTATTCAATTACATCCTTTAGTATGTGCTGCTTTTAATGCAGATTTTGATGGAGATCAAATGGCTGTACATCTTCCTTTATCTAATATAGCAATATTAGAAGCTCAATTATTAATGTTAGCTTCTCAAAATATATTGAATCCTGCAAATGGAGAGCCTATTACGGTCCCTTCTCAGGATATGGTATTAGGATTATATTATATGACTAAACCATTATCATCAGACTATAGTAAATGTTTAATATTTTACTCTCCAGAAGAAGTAGAAATAGCTTATAATCAAAAAATTGTAAATCTTCATTCTTTAATAAAAGTAAAAGTAAATATTAGAGAAGAAGATAAAATTTATAATAAATTGATAGAAACAACAGTAGGAAGAGTTTTATTTAATCAGGTAGTTCCTAAAAAAGTAGGATTTATTAACGAATCTCTTACTAAAAAATCGTTAAGAGAAATAATAGGAAGAATATTAAATATTACAAATATTCCAACTACTGTTAAATTTTTAGATGATATTAAAGAATTAGGATTTTATAATGCATTTAAAGGAGGATTATCATTTGGATTAGGAGATATTATTATTCCTGATATAAAAAAAATTATGGTAAATCATGCAATTAAAAAAGTTGATAATGTAGAACATAATTATAATATGGGATTAATTACAAATAATGAACGTTATAATCAAATAATAGATATATGGACTAATACAAATGTAATTCTAACAGAAAAAGTAATGCAATATATGCGTGAAGATAAAAAAGGATTTAATCCAGTATATATGATGTTAGATTCTGGAGCTAGAGGATCTAAAGAACAAATAAGACAACTTTCTGGAATGAGAGGATTAATGGCTAAACCTCAAAAAACGGGATCTATTGGAGGAGAAATAATTGAAAATCCTATTACATCAAATTTTAGAGAAGGTCTTTCAATTTTGGAATATTTTATTTCTACACATGGAGCAAGAAAAGGGTTGGCAGATACAGCTTTAAAAACAGCAGATGCTGGTTATCTTACTAGAAGATTAGTAGATGCAGCACAGGATGTTATAATTAAAATAGAAGATTGTAGTACATTGAGAGGGCTAGAAATTTTTGCTTTAAAAAAAAATGAAGAAATAGTTGAAAATTTATCAAATAGAATTTTAGGTCGTATTTCTTTAAATGATGTATTTTCCATAAAAAATAATAATAAAATTATAGTTTCTTCTGGAGAAATGATTGATGAAAAAATTGCAAATTTAATTGAAAAATCTGGAATTACTTCTGTAGAAGTTCGTTCTCCATTAACTTGTGAAGCAAAAATGGGAATTTGTTCTAAATGTTATGGAAGAAATTTATCTACTGGAAAAATGGTACAAAAAGGAGAAGCTGTTGGTGTTATAGCTGCACAATCTATTGGAGAACCTGGAACACAATTAACTTTACGAACATTTCATGTTGGAGGAACAGCTGGAACTATAACTGAATCTTCTAATATAATAAGTAAATATAACGGAATAATAGAATTTGAAGATTTAAAATTTATCAAAAAAAAATTAGATTCAAAAGAAATAAAAATAGTAATATCTAGAACAACAGAAATGAAAATATTTGATGATAAAAAATCTTCGTTATTAATGACAAATAATATACCTTATGGAGCATATTTATATTTTGAAAATGGAGAATATGTAAAAAAAGGAGATGTTATATGTAAATGGGATTTGTATAATGCAGTTATTATTGCAGAATTTTCTGGAATAATATCTTATCAAAATTTAGAACAAGGAGTAACTTTTCAAGTTGAAACAGATGAACAAACAGGATTTCAAGAAAAAGTTGTAACAGAAGTAAGAAATAAAAATTTAGTTCCTATATTAAAAATTATAAATGAAAATAATGAGGAATTAAAAATATATAATTTACCTGTAGGAGCTCATATTATGGTAAGTGATGGTGAAAAAATAGAAATAGGAAAAATTTTAGTTAAAATTCCAAGAAGATCTGCTAAATCTGCTGATATTACTGGAGGATTACCTCGTTTATCTGAATTATTTGAAGCAAGAAATCCATCAAATCCTGCAGTTGTTTCAGAAATAGATGGAATTGTTAGTCATGGAAAAATAAAAAGAGGAAATAGAGAAATTATTGTAGAATCTAAAAATGGAGAAATTAGAAAATATATGGTTAAATTATCTAATCAAATACTTGTTCAAGAAAATGATTATGTAAAAGCAGGAATGCCATTATCAGATGGAGCTGTTACTCCTAATGATATATTAAATATTAGAGGACCTAGAGCTGTTCAAGAGTATTTAATACAAGAAATACAAGAGGTTTATCGTTTACAGGGGGTAAAAATTAATGATAAACATTTTGAAATTATAGTATTACAAATGATGAGAAAAGTGGAAGTTATAGATGTAGGAGATTCTAAATTTTTAGAAGGAAGTATCGAATATAAAGATGATTTTATAGAAGAAAATGATAGAATTTCTAATATGAAAATAATTGAAGATTTAGGAGATTCTTTTTCATTTAAAAAAGGAGATATGATTTATAGTAGAAATATTAGAAATGAAAATATTATTTTAAAATATAAAAATAAAAAATTAATAAAAGCAAGAAATTCAGTTCCAGCTACTGCAAGACCAATATTACAAGGAATAACTAGATCTGCATTACAAACAAAATCTTTTATTTCTGCTGCATCATTTCAAGAAACAACAAAAGTTTTAAGTGAAGCAGCAATAAGTAGTAAAACTGATTATTTACATGGATTAAAAGAAAATGTTATAGTAGGACATAAAATACCTGCTGGTACTGGATTAAAAGAATATGAAAATATTGATTTATCTTGAAAATATTATTTCCATTTGTTTTTTATAGATACAGTCTTTATAAAATTTATTATTTCATTTTTTATTTTATATAAATAAAAATATCCTATTCTTTGAAATTGAAAATGTTTTTTTGATTTTATTGCTTCTTTTATATAAATTTCTGCATATCCAATTATTTTTTCCTTTGATTTATAGTTAACATATTTATGTAAATCTTTTATTATATTAGGATTTTTATCATTAAATAATGAATGATATAAGATTATATTTATAGGTATGTTATATTTAATAGGCACCCAATGTATGGTGCTTTTTACTTTTTTTTTACTTGTTCCAGATTTGCTTTTAGGATCATAAGTACAATATATTTCTTTTATTTTTCCATTATTATCTTTTTTTATAGAATTTGCTTTTATTATATATGCATTTTTTAATCTTACTTCGTTTCCAATATAAAGACGAAAAAAATTATCTTTTTTTTCTTCTAAAAAATCATTTTTTTCGATATAAAGTTCTTTACAAAAAGGAATTTTTCTATAACCATAGTTAATATTTTCTGGATTATTTTCTGCTTTTAACCATTCAATAGTGTTATTAGGATAGTTTTTTATAATTATTTTTATTGGATTTATTATTACCATAATTCTAAAAGCAATTTTATTTAAGTGTTCTTTAATTTGAAATTCTAAAAGAGATAAATCAATAACATTATCTCTTTTTGTTATTCCTACTTTTTTAATAAAATTTTTTAATGATGCAGAAGTATATCCTTTTTTTTTTAATCCTGATATTGTTGGTATTCTTGGATCATTCCATGAATTAATAATATTTTTATCTATTAAATATTGTATTTTTCTTTTACTTGTTAAAGTATAACTTAAATTTAATCTAGAAAATTCTATTTGTTTTGGTTTTATTTTATTTTTTAAATTATTATCAAATATTTCGTTTAAAAACCAATTGTATAATGGACGTTTATTTTCAAATTCTAATGAACATAGAGAATGGGATATTTGTTCAAAATAATCACATTGTCCATGAGTCCAATCATAAGTTGGATATATACACCATTCTTTTTTAGTTCTATGATGACTTTTTTTTATGATTCTATACATTATTGGATCTCTCATATTTATGTTAGATGATTTCATATCAATTTTTGCTCTTAATACACAAAAACCTTCTTTAAAAAATCCGTTTTTCATCTTTTTAAAAAGATATAAATTTTCTTCTACAGATCTATTTCTATTTGTACTATTAATTCCTATTTCAAAGTAATTTTTTCTTTGAAATTGTATTATATTTTTAGGTTGATCATCTATATAAGCTTTATTTTTTTTTATTAGTTTTATAGCTAGATTGTATAGATTATAGAAATAATCTGAAGCATAACTTTCTTTATCCCATTTAAATCCTAGAAATGTAATATCTCTTTTTATACATTTTATAAATTTTTGGTTTTCTTTATTTGGATTTGTATCGTCAAATCTTAGATTAACAGGAGAATTATATTTTTTTCCTAAATCAAAGTTTAAGCATATAGCTTTTACATGTCCAATGTGTAAATAACCATTTGGTTCAGGAGGAAAACGAAATTTGATTTTTTTTTTAGAAAGACCATTATTTATATCATTTTCTATAATTTTTTCAATAAAATGAGAATATGATTTTATGATATTTTAATATTTTTTATTTTAAAACAATTTAAAATTTTTGTTTGAAAAAAATATATTTTTGTGATAATTAATTTTTATTATTGTGGAATTTGAATTATTTGAAAACTGTTAAATGGATTTTTAATCGTATTCCAAGTTATCAAGAATTTGGGTTAAAATATTTTAAACCAGGTTTAAATAGAATAAAAAAATTTTGTAATTATTTAGGTGATCCCCAAAATTTTTTTAGAATTATTCATGTTGGAGGAACAAATGGAAAAGGTTCTACAGTAAATATGTTATATTCTATTTTACAAGAAGAGGGATATAATGTAGGATCATTTACTTCTCCTCATATAATAGATTTTAGAGAAAGAATATCTTGTAACGGATTTTATATAGAAAAAAATTTTATTGTTGATTTTATTAAAAAAAATAAAAAATTTATTGAAAAAGAATCTATTTCATTTTTTGAGATGAATACAGCTATGGCTTTTCAATATTTTAAAGAAAAAAAAGTATATATAGCTGTTGTTGAAGTTGGAATGGGGGGTAGATTAGATTCTACTAATGTCATAAATCCAGAAATATCTGTAATTACAAATATTAGTATAGATCATACAAAATCTCTTGGAAATACAAAATTAGAAATAGCAAATGAAAAATCTGGAATAATAAAAAAAAATTTATCAGTAATAATAGGTAATATTTCTAATAATTTAAAAAAATTTTTTTTAAAAAAAGCTTTAAGAAAAAATTCTCCAATATATTTTTCTACAAAAAAAAAAAATAATAATATCTTAAATAAATACAAAATTCCATTTAAAAGTATAAACTATCAAGTTTATAATACAGGATTAGTTTTGAGTATTATAAATATTTTGAATAAGAGAAAATATATAATTGTATCAGAAAAATCTATAAAAAAAGGATTAAAAAATATAATAAAAAACACAAATTTTAAAGGAAGGTGGCATGTTATAAAAAAAAATCCAAAAATTATTTGTGATATTGCACATAATGAAGAAGGATTTTTCATGATTAGTTCTCAACTAAAAAAAGAATCTTATGATAGATTACATTTAGTACTAGGATTCGTAAAAGAAAAAAAAATTAGTTCATTATTAAAATGGTTACCAAATGAATCTTATTATTATTTTTGTCAACCTAATATAAAAAGAAAATATGATATTAAAAATTTAAAAATTATTGTTAATAAAATATTTTTTAATACAGATAAAAAAAAAATAAATTTTTATGATTCTGTAAAATTAGCTTTTTTTTGTGCTAAAGAAAATTCAAATTCTAATGATTTAATTTTAGTTTCTGGTAGTACATTTGTTGTATCAGAAATTTTTCTATTATTATAATTTTTTTCTTACATTTGGATATATATAAATAATAGGGCAATTAGCTCAGTTTGGTTTAGAGCATCTGTTTTACACGCAGGGGGTCACTGGTTCAAATCCAGTATTGCCCATACTTTATATTATTGAAGTTTTTGATTTATAAAATCAATAATATTATATTTTTCTTTTGGATTAAACCATTTAATTTTTTTATCTTTTCTATACCAAGTTATTTGTTTTTTTATATATTTTCTAGTATTAATTTCTATTAAATTTGTAATATTTTTTATTTCAGAATAAATATTTTTTTTTTCTTTTATAAAATTAAATATTTCTTTATAACCTATAGTTTGCAAACTTCTTAAATTTCTGTAAGGAAACAATTTTATTGCTTCTTCTATAAGTCCATTATTAACCATATTATTTATTCTATTTTTTATATTAAAATAAATTTCTTTTTTTGATAATATCAATCCAATTTTTATTATATTAAAATTTCTATATAATTTTTTCTTTTTAAAAAAAAAAGAAGGACAATGACCTGTAGATTTAATAATTTCTAAATATCTAATTAATCTAACTGGATTATTTATATCTATTTTTTCATTTATATTTAATAATTTAAATTCTTTTTGCAAAAATTTAATTCCATTTTTTTTAAAACTAGAAATTAATTGTTTTTTTATATTTAAATTAATATCTGGTATAAATGATAATCCTTCTGTAACAGCTTTTTCATATAATCCTGATCCTCCTACCATAATTATTGTAGAATATTTATTAAATAATTTTGTTATTTTATTTAATGAATCTATTTCGAATAATTTAGCATTATAGTTTTGAAAAATACTTAAATGTCCAATAAAATGATGTTTAATATAAGAAAGATCATTAATATTTGGCATTGATGATCCAATTTTTAGTTCTCTATAAAATTGTCTAGAATCACTAGATATAATTTCAGTGTTTAATTTTTTAGCTATAAATAATGATATTTTAGTTTTTCCTACTCCAGTAGGACCTATAATAGTAATTATGAATTTATTTTTCAATATTTTTTTTTATTAAAGAATATTTTGATAATTTAGAATACATCCAATAATCAACTAAAACTAAAGCAGCCATTGATTCAACTATAGGAATTGCTCTAGGTAATACACATGGATCATGTCTACCTTTTCCTTTTATATCAACAATATTTCCATGCTTATTTATAGTTTTTTGTATTTGCATTATAGTTGCAACTGGTTTAAAAGCTACTCTAAAATAAATATCCATTCCATTTGATATTCCTCCTTGTATTCCTCCAGAAAAATTAGTTTTAGTTTTTCCATTTTTGTAGAATAAATCATTATGTTTAGATCCAGTTAATTTAGTTCCATTAAAACCACTACCATATTCAAATCCTTTAACAGCATTAATAGATAACATAGCTTTTCCTAATTCTGCATGAAGTTTATCAAAAATTGGTTCTCCAATTCCTATTGGAAGATTTTTAATTACACAAGTAATAATTCCTCCAATTGTATCTCCTTTATTTTTAATTTCTTTAATTTTTGAAATCATTTTTTTAGAAGTATTAGGATCAGGACATCTAACTATACTTTTTTCTATAGATTCTTCAGATAGATTTAATTCTTGATAAGGTTTATTTAAAATAATATTTCCTATACTAGAAACATATGCTGTTATATTTACATTTTTTATTATTTGTTTAGCTATAGATCCTGCTATAACTCTACATACAGTTTCTCTTGCAGAAGAACGTCCTCCTCCTCTATAATCTCTTAATCCATATTTTTTATCATAGGTAAAATCTGAATGTGAAGGTCTATATACATCTTTTATATGTTTGTAATCATTTGGGTTATAATCTTTATTATAAATTATAAATCCAATAGAAGTTCCTGTTGTTGTTCCATTAAAAATTCCAGATAAAAAAATTACTTTATCTAATTCATTTCTTGGAGAAACAATATATGATTGACCTGGTCTTCTTCTATTAAGTTCATATTGAATTTTTTCTAAATTAATTTCAATTCCAGCAGGACATCCATCTATTATTCCTCCTAAAGCTTTTCCATGACTTTCTCCAAAAGTGGAAACTTTAAATATATTTCCAAAAATATTTCCTGACATAAAATAAATATAGTTTTTTAAACTAATAAAAAATTATAGTGATAGTTATTTATAAAATATAATAAAATAATATAATTTTTTTTTAAACATATTTAGAACTATTATTTTTTATATTTTTTATTTTTTTTGATAAGTTTTTCAATCATAATTTCATATCTTATAAATAATAATATAGCAGATATAGTTAATCCTAATCCTAATCCTATCCATACTCCATTACCTCCAATTTTTAATGATAAATACCAAGATATTGGTAATGCAATAATCCAATAAGAAAAAAAACTAATAAACATAGGAATTTTTACATCTCGCATTCCTCTTAATATTCCTAATATAATTCCTTGTATTCCATCAGAAATTTGAAAAATACTAGCAATTACAATCATTTCTGTTATAATAGGAGCTATTTCATAATCATTTTTTTTTATATATATATAGGGTATATAATTTTTAAAATAAAAAAATAAAAAACTAAATAATAACATAAATATAGATCCCATGAAAATTATAGATGTACCTATTTCTTTTAATTTAGAATATTTTTTTAAAGAAAATTGACTACTTATTCTTATTGTTGCTGCTACTGAAAATCCTGTGCTTAATAAAAAAGTAGATGAAACTAAATTTATTACTATTTGATGTGCAGCTAAAACTTTAACTCCATATTTACCAGATATAAAAGAAGAAACAGCAAAAGCACCCATTTCAAATAACATTTGTAATCCAGAAGGAATACCTATTTTTAATATTTCATTAATATATTTTTTATTAAATGTAAAATATTTTATATAAAGTAAATATTTACGTATTTTTCTATACATAAAAAGTATTATTATCATACCAAATAACATAGAAAATCTTGCTATTAAAGTTGAATATGCAACACCAACAACACCTAATTTAGGAAACCCATAATCTCCACTAATAAATAAATAATTAAATATTATATTTATAATTGCTGATATCCATGTTATAATAAGACTTGGATAAACTAAAGATAATCCTTCTGAAAATTTTCTTAATAATTCAAAAATTATCCATGGAAAAAAAGATATAGATAAAATTTTTAAAAATTCAATTGTTTCATTTAAAATTTCTTTTGGTTGCCCCAAATATGGAATAACAAAAAGAAATTCATGAATTAATATATATACAATAATAGATAATATTAATCCCAATATTAAACTATGAAAAAGGATCATAGATCCTTCTTTATACTTTTTTTTAATATCTATTGATGCTATTAATGAAGGAATAGATGCTGATATTCCTAATCCAAAAATTACTGATATAAAAAAAACAGCATTAGCAAGTGAAACTGATGCAATAGCTTTTCTTCCAATAACACTTACCATAATATTATCAAATAATCCTACACATATATTTCCTAACTGAGCAAATATAACGGGAAAAGATAATAGAAAATTAATTTTAAAATGTTTTAAATATACTTTAATAATTGTTTTTTTTATATTTTAATTAATTTCAATATATATTAATTATTTATTTATTATAATAAATGGTAGCTTTTTTTTAAAAATAGGAATTTTTTTGTTTCTTGTTATTAAATAAATTTTATTATTTTTATTTTCTTTTGTTAAATAACATAATCCTATACATTGTTTTAAAATAGGAGAATAATTACCAGAAGTTACATATCCAATTTTATTATTATCATCTACTAATATATTTCCTTTTCTAGGAATAATATTTATATTTTTTTCTAAATAAAAAGATGATAATCTTTTATACGTTCCTATTTCTTTTTGTTTTATTAATATTTTTTTTGAAATAAATTGTTTTTTAAATTTTACTATCCATGATAATCCAGATTCTATAGGTGTAGTTTTTTCTGAAATATCATTACCATACAAACGATATCCCATTTCTAATCTTAAAGAATCTCTACTAGATAATCCACATGGAACAATTTTTTCTTTCCCAATATTTAATATTTCATTCCATATAATATCAACATATTTATTATGAACAAATATTTCAAATCCTATAGATCCCGTATATCCTGTATTAGATATAATAACGTTTTTTATTCCACATAATTCACCAATTTCAAATTTATAGAAAGGAATTTTTTCTAATTGAATAGATGTTAATTTTTTAATATTATATAATGATAATGGTCCTTGTATAGATAATAAAGAATATTCTTGTGAAATATCAATTAATTCTGTTCCATTTTTTTTTATATATTTTTTTATCCAATTTTTATTTTTTTCAATATTTACAGCATTAACTATAAGTAATAATTTATTTGTTTTCAATCTAAAAATTACTAAATCATCTATAATTCCTCCATTATCATTTATCATACAATTATATTGAGCTTCTCCTATTTTTAATTTAAAAATATCATTAGTTGTTAAATATTGTATTACATTATTTGCATTTGATCCTTGTATTATAAATTTCCCCATATGACTAACATCAAAAATTCCTGAATAATTTCTTACATAGATATGTTCTTTTATTGATGAACTATATTGAAGTGGCATATAAAAACCAGAATAATTAATCATCTTTGCGTTAAGATCAACATGATTTTTATATAATGTTGTTCTTTTTATGTTCATATTTCTTTTTTTGTATTATTTTCCATCATATTCAACAAAATTATTTATTGTTTCATATAAAGTTATTTTCAATTCAAAATATTTTGGTATTGATTTTCTAATTTTATTCCATATAAATATTATAATATTTTCTAATGTAGGGTTGATTGATGAAAATTCTTTTATATCTATGTTAATATTTTTATGATCAAAAAATTCTTCTATTTCTTTTTTCATAATTTTTTTCAAATCATATAAATTGAAAACTAATCCAGTTTCTGGATTTATTAATCCTTTTACACTTACTATATATTCATAATTATGTCCATGATAATTTGGATATGCACATTTTCCAAATATTTCTATATTTTTTTGTTTTGTCCAATAATTATTATAAAGTTTGTGTGCTGCACTGAAATAACCTTTTCTATTAATAGTTATTTTCATAAAATATTATTTGTTAATTTTTTTATATACTTATTAAGTATTATTTTTAACCATACAGTATATGATTTAGAAAAAACATTAATATTATTTAATAATTTATTTAAATTTATCCATTTCCAACTTTCAACTTCTTCATGATTTATAATTGGATTTTTTTCATAATATCCAATAAAAACATGATCTAATTCATTTTCAATTAATCCATTATTAAATATTTCACAATATGTAAAACAAAATTTATATTGTAATTTACAATCAAATCCCATTTCATTCTTTAAACAACGATGTGCTGCATTTAAAATAGATTCATGTTTATTTGGATGACTACAAGATGTATTAGTCCAAAGAAGAGATGAATGATACTTTTTAGATGATCTTTTTTGTAACATTAAATTATTTTTTTTATTAAATATAAATACAGAGACAGCACTATGTAATAATCCTTTTTTGTGAATATTTTCTTTTTTATCGAATCCTATAATTTTATTATTTTTTTTATTTAATAATGGAATAAAATATTTATCTATTTTTTTATTTTGGTTATTTACCATAAAATTTAAATTTAAAAATGAAAAAAAATATAAAAAATTTTTTGTTTGAATTAAGAAAATTAAGAAAAAATAATTTTTTAGATTTTATAAAAATTAAGTTTATCTATATTTCTCCTAATGTAAATATTTTAATAACAAAAATCCCCATTTACAAAAGGTTTCTTAATCCATTTGGATATTTACATGGAGGAATTACGGCTTCTTTAGCTGAAACAACAAGTTGTTGTTTATCTTTTTTAAATATAAAAAATATAATGGATAATGATGCAAAAAAATTACAAATATTTAGTGTTGATATGTCAATAAGTTATATTAAAAATATTAAAAATGGATCATTATTTTCTAAATCTGAAATTATTAACAAAGGTAAAATGATTCACTTTATTAAGTGTAATATATTTAATGAAAAAAAAATAATTATAAGTTTTTGTAAAATAACTAATGTTATTGTTAAATATAAATAAATATTAAAAATTTTAAATTCATTTTTTTTTATGAAAAAAATAAGCGTAATATCTATGTATAAAAAAATTATACAAAATTATAAGGATCGTAATAAATTTGTAATTTTTAGAAAACCTAATGAAAATAAAATATTCATTTATTTTAATTGTAATTATTGTAATAATGAATCTTTTTTCTTAATTAAGAGTTTTGATAATAATAAAACTATTAAAATATTCCCTAAAAAAATTTATTATGTAGAAATAAACAAGAATAATATTAATAATTATTATAACAAAAATAATTTATTTATAAAAAATTTTTTAAAAAAAAATTTTTCATATGAATATAAAAATTTAATTAAACTAGCAATTAAAAAAATTGAAAATAGTATTATAAAAAAAATTGTTGTTTCTAACAATGTTAAAATACCTATGAAATATGAAAAAATTAATTTAAAAAAAACATTTGAAAAATTATTAATTTTTTATCCAAATACGTTAATTAGTTTATGGTATGACTCAAAATATGGATTTTGGATTGGATGTACTCCAGAATTATTAATAAAATATCAAAACAATATATTAAAAACAACAGCATTAGCTGGAACCATTTGGGGAAATAAAAAATGGACAAAAAAAGAAATAACAGAACATAAAATAGTTATAGATTATATAATAAATTCATTAAAATGTTATAAAAAATATTTATATATAGATAAAACTGAATCATTAGATATAGGAAATCTAAAGCATTTAAAAACAAATATATATATATATAATTACAAAAATTTCAATTATTTTAATATTTTAGAAAAATTATACCCTACTCCATCTATATGTGGATATCCTAAATATGAATCAATGAATTTTATTAAAAAATATGAAAAACATAATAGAAATTTTTATTCTGGATATATGGGTCTTATAGATAAAGATTATATAGAATTATATGTTAATTTAAGATGTGCAGAAATAAATAAAAAAAAAATAATATTATATGCAGGAAGTGGAATAATTATAAATAGTAAAATATATCAAGAATATTTAGAAACATATAAAAAAATTGAAAGTATTATTTCTAATATTATTATTTATTAACTGATTTTTTTTTTCTATAAAACGGTCTTATAATTAAACGAACACTTTTATTATAATGAAAATATTGAATTATCCAATTTGTTAATGCTATTATTCTATTTCTAAATCCAACTAAACTTACTAAATGAACAAACATCCAAATTATCCAAGCTAAAAATCCTTTTAATTTAATAAAAGGAAAATCACAAACAGCTTTATTTCTTCCTATAGTAGCCATTGATCCTAGATTTTTAAATCTAAATGGTTTAATATTTTTTTTGTTTATTAATAAATTATTAAAATTATAAACAAGATAATTTCCTTGTTGTATAGCTGGAGGAGCTGTCATAGGATATCCATTTGGATAAATATTATTTGTTTCTATACAGTAAGCTACATCTCCAATTGCAAAAACATTTTTATATGCAATAGTTTGTAATCTGTTGTTAACTAATAAT
Source organism: Blattabacterium cuenoti (assembly GCF_014252315.1). Lineage (GTDB taxonomy): Bacteria > Bacteroidota > Bacteroidia > Flavobacteriales > Blattabacteriaceae > Blattabacterium > Blattabacterium cuenoti_AI. Next base: position 416,131 of record NZ_CP059216.1, on the reverse strand, counting down.
CTATTATTTTTTATATCTTTTTCCGTAAAACCATTTATTATAGCACCTTTTACTCCTGCTGTCCATATAACATTAGCTGTTTCTATATATTTATTGTTTTCTATAAAAATAATTTTTCCATTATAATCTTTTACTAAACAATCTAACCATATAGTAACACCTAATTCTTTAAGATTTTTATAAGCTTGATTAGCTGATTCTATAGACATTCCATCAAGTAATCTTGGAGAAGCTTGTAAAAGATAAATATTCATACATTTATGATCCAAATCTGGATAATCATTTGGTAGTACATATTTTTTCATTTCAGCTATAGCACCAGCTAACTCTACTCCTGTAGGGCCTCCTCCAACTATAACAAAAGTCATTAATCTTTTTTTTTCCTCAATATTATTTACTAATAAAGCGGATTCAAAATCTTGTAATATAAGACTTCTTAAATTTAATGCTTCTGGTATAGATTTCATTGGAAATGCATAAAATTCTATATTCTTATTTCCAAAATAATTAGTAATAGATCCTGTTGATATAATTAAATAATTATAAAACAAATCTCCAATATTTGTATGTATTTTTTGATTTTTAATATCAATAAAATTAACATTAGCTAATCTAAAGAAAAAATTTTTAGTTTTTTTTATAATATTTCTAATAGAATGAGCTATAGAATCTGGTTCCAATCCTGCAGTAGCTACTTGATATAATAATGGTTGAAAAGTATGATAGTTATTTTTATCTATAAGTACAACTTGATATTTATCTCTTCTAAGTTTTTTTGCTACTTGTAATCCAGAAAATCCAGCTCCAATAATTACCACTCTTTCTAAATTTTTTTCTGTTGGAATATTCATAATATTCAAGAATTTGATGCAGTATATACTAATTTATATTATATTTTCGTTTTTAATAATAAATCAATATTTTTGTTAAAAAAAATTATACATGGGTTATTATTTTATTGTAGGTATTATTTTTATTATAAATAATATTATAAATGCTATTTTAAAAAATAGACTTAATTTTTATTCAAAAATTCGTTTAAATTCTAATATGAACGGTAAAGAAATAGCAGAAAAAATGTTATCAGATAATGGAATTTTAGATGTAAAAGTTTTCTTAATAGAAGGAGAATTAACTGATCATTATAATCCTTCTAATAAAACTATAAATTTAAGTAGTAAAATATTTAATGAAAAAAATAGTGTTTCAACAGCAGTTGCTGCACATGAATGTGGGCATGCATTGCAACATAAAATAGGATATAGATTATTAAAAATACGTAATGGACTAACATACATTCTGAATTTAAGTTCTAAAATGGCATACTTATCCATGATAAGTGGATTGGCTATATTTTATGGATCAGAAGGTGGATATTCTATAATTCTTAAAATAGGATTAGTTTTATTTTTTCTAGTATTTATATTATCAATTATAACATTACCAATAGAATTTGATGCTAGTAGTAGAGCTTTAAATTGGTTGAAAAACAATAATATAGTAAATAATAAAGAATTTTTTTATGTAAAAAAAACTCTTAAATGGGCGGTATTGACATATGTTTTTTCAATGTTAAGTAATCTAGTATCATTAATGTATTTTACCTCTTATTTTAAGAAAAATCATGATTATAATAAAGATGAAAAAAATAATTAATTAATTTTTTTTATTATTGTTAGTTTTATTTTTTTTAGAATTTTTATTTCTAGGATTTGGACGTAAATTTCCATATGTTTTATTTACAATTTTTCCTCTTCTAGTTTTCTTATCTCCTTTTCCCATAATTAATTTTTTTTATTATTGTTTTATGTATTTTATGTGATTTTTTTTTAAGTTGATCAATTGATAAATTATTATCAATAATAATTATATTATTACTATTTACTTTTATATCGTTAATTTTTAATTGATTATTCAAACGATTTATAATTTGTAATTCATTTAAATTATCTCTTTTTATAATTCTTTTTATTTTATTTTCTAAAGATGAATTCAATACAATGATTATATCACAATTCTTATAACTTCCACTTTCAAATAAAGTAGCTGATTCTTTAATAAGATATGGTGGAAAATTATTTATTAATAATGATTTTTTCCATAATTCAAAGTCTATTTTAATTAATGGATAAATAAGTTTACATAATAATTTTAGTGCATAAGAATTTTGAAAAACAATTTTTGATAAATAACTACTATTAATTATTCCCATTTTTGTATAGGAATTTTTTCCAAAGTATTTTATTATATTACTTTTTAATAAATTTGATTTATTCATTATTATTTTTCCTCTTTTGTCTGAATAATATATTGGTATATTATATTTTTTCATAAAAGAAGAATATAAAGTTTTTCCAGAACCTATATTACCAGTTATTCCTATTAATAAAGATTTCATTTAAATAATTGTTTATTTTTATTTGTAGAAATTTTTTCTTTATTATTATTTTTATTATTATTGTTACAATAACGAAGTATTGTTAAATCTTTAGATATTGTATTTTTTTCAAGTTTTATCTTTCCTAATACAGTTTCTAATACACAAAAATTATCAGTTATATTTATAATTCTTCCATGTATTCCTGAATTAGTTACTATATAATTACCTTTTTCCAAATTTTTTTGAAATATTTTTTCTTTTTTTTGTTTCTGTATTTGAGGACGTATCATAAAAAAATAAAATACTATAAAAATTAATATAAACATCCAAATCGTGCTCATAACAGAATTTTGTTGAAATAATAAAATAAACATAATGAAATTAAATTATAATTTGTTTTATATTTTAAAAATTTTGTTTTTTTTACGTAAATATTTATATATTTGATCTAATATTCCATTAATAAATGTTTTACTTTTTTCCATACAAAAAATTTTTGTTATTTCTATATATTCATTTATAGTTACTTTTGGAGGAATATTTGGAAAATATAGAAATTCACATATAGCCATTTGCAATATAATTAAATTTATAATTGATATTCTATTTACATTCCAATTATCAGATATAAAATTTATTAGTTTATTGAATTTATTTTTATTAATAATTGTGTTACGATATAGATAAATAATAAATTTTTTATTTTCAATATTATAATTATATAATTTAAAATTTGGAGACGTGGAATATTTTATTAGTTGCAAAGTTTTACATACCATATTATGAGCAATATATATATTTTCTTGTCCATTATTATATAATTCTTCTACTTTATATTTTAAAATATTATTAGTAATAAATAAATTTTTATAACATTTTATTAAAAAATTTTTTTCTTCTTCAAAAGAATTTAAATTTTTATCTAAAGAAATATCTTTCATTTTTTTTAAAAAATAGAATATAATTGAATTTTTTTTCCATAAATTTTTAGGAGAATTATATAAATTTAACAAATCTTTATTACAAGATAAAATTTTAATTACAGGATTATAAGCAAACTTTTTTTCAAAAATTAATTTTTTATTAGGATATTTTTTTTCTATTATAAAAATATTATCTCTAATTACTAAAATTAAACAAAGAAAAGACATATAAATATTATATAATTCTTTAATGCTATGAAGCATATTTTTTTCAACTTGATATAAATTTATCTTGGATAGTTGTTGAGCATATAAAAATTGTAATATTATTATACGATAATTTCTCCTAAATGACATTATTTAAATAATAAAAACTTAAAATATAATTATATAAAAAACAAAAGTTAAAAAATTTATATTTTTGCATATTGGTTGTTATGATTGATTTATTAATCTTTAGTAAGAAGTATTGTCGCAAATATAAGTTACGTTTATGCATAGGATTATTATTGATAATATTATCAAATATATTAACAATAATTCCTATTCCATATATAGGTAATTCTATTAATATAATTAAAGATTTATTATTTGATATTTCTAAAAAAAATTTAAATATTAATTATATAAATAAAATTTTTTTATATACAAGTATAATATTAATTATTCCAATTATAGGGGGAATAGTAAAATATTATATGAGACAATTTATAATAACTACATCTAGAATGATAGAGGTAGACATAAAAAATGAAATTTTTTCACATTATCAAAAATTAGGATTATCTTTTTATAAAAAAAATTCTACAGGAGATTTAATGAATAGAATTACAGAAGATGTTTCTTTTATAAGACAATATATAGGTCCTGGAATGATGTATTTTATTAACTTAATAAGTTTATTTACTATAGTATTTATACAAATGTTCAGACTTGATAAATCATTGACTATTTATGTTGTAATCCCTATTCCTATATTATTTTTAATTATTTATTATTTAAGTTCTAATATTGCAATATGTAGTAAAAAAGTTCAAGAATATCAATCTAATATATGTTCTTTTATTCAAGAAACTTTTTCTGGAATACATATTGTAAAATCTTTTTCTTCAGAATATTTATTTTATAAAAAACATAGAAAAATTGTATTAGAATATAAAAAAAAAAATATTAGTTTATCTATATATGAATCTATATTATATACTATAATAATATTTTTTATAGGTGTTAGTCATTTATTAATTCTTTTTTTTGGTGGAATAAAATATTTTAATGGAGAAATAAAAGAAATAGGAATTATTGCAGAATTTTTTACATATATAAATATATTAATATTTCCAATAGTTATATTAGGATGGGTTGTAGTTATAATAGAAAGAGCTAAGGTTTCAAAAATACGTATAAATAAATTATTAAATGAAAAACAAACAATTTATAATGTAAATAAATTTGAAAAAAAAAAATTATATGGAAAAATTCAATTTAAAAATGTAAGTTTTTCATTTAATAATTATATTAATTTAAATATATTAAATAATATATCATTTAAATTAATGAATGGAGAAACATTAGTATTAACTGGAGAAGTAGGATCTGGAAAAACTACTATAGGAAAATTAATATTAAGATTATATAATGATTATCAAGGAGATATATTAATAGATAATTATTCTATAAAAAATTATAATTTATATAATATTAGAAATAATATTGGATATGTTCCTCAAGAATCTTTTCTTTTTTCTGATTCTATTTATAATAATATAGCATTAGGAAGTATTAAAAAAGTAACTAAAGAAGAAATATATAATGCTGCTAAAAAAGCTATGATAAATGATGAAATTATTAATTTTAAAAATGGATATAATACAATGGTAGGAGAAAAAGGGGTTACATTATCTGGAGGACAAAAACAAAGAATATGTATAGCAAGAGCACTTATAAAAAATCCTAAAATACTTATATTTGATGATAGTTTTTCTGCTATAGATCAAAAAAAAAGAAAGTTAATTATAGATTGTATAAAAAAAAATATGAAAAATATTACTACTATTATTATTACACATGATATATCATATATATCTAATTTTAATTTACTGATAACATTAAAAAAAGGAAAAATATTTAAAATAAAAAATTTTAATAAAAAAGATTTTTTTAATCATAAATAAAAAAAATGTATTAATACATTTTTTTTATTTTATTCATATTTGTTTTATATTATCATAATGAAAAAACAATAAACAATAATCAAAATGGAAGAAAAAGAAAGTATTAAAGAAAGAAATGAAATTTGTTCAAGGACTTTAAAAACTGGAAGTCGTACATATTTTTTTGATGCAAGAGAAACAAGAGCTGGTGATTATTACTTAACTATTACTGAAAGTAAAAAAAATTATTCTAATACAGGAGAAATAACTTATAAAAAACATAAAATTTATTTGTATAAAGAAGATTTTTCGAAATTTCAAAGTATACTTGATGATATGATTAGATTTATTATAAATGAAAAAGGAAGAGAAGTAATATCAGAACGTCATCAAAAAGATTTTAAAAATCATTCTTCATATACTCAAGAATATTCTAATAAAACAATTCAAAAAAAATCATCTAAAATAAAAGATTTTACAAATGTAAATTATAAAGATATATAAATAGTTTAATTTTTAATTGTACATTCTTAGTGTTTTTCAATATAATATAAAATGAAATTATAATTAAATTGATTATGGGATATATGAATATAATGAATGATATAAATACTTTTATATTTGATGTCGATGGCGTCCTAACTAATTGTAAGCTTAATTTATTTCCAGATGGAAATATGTGTCGTCAAATGTCAGCTAAAGATGGATATGCTATACAATTAGCAATAAAAAAAGGTTATAATTTATGTGTAATGACTAGGGGATCAGATTTAATGGTATTTCAACGTTTAAAAAAATTAAAAGTTAACCATATTTATCAAGGAATAAATAATAAAAAAAAATATCTCAATATATATTGTAATATTTTAAATATTAATAAAAAAAAAATTCTTTATATGGGAGATGATATTCCTGATATTGATATTATGAAATCTGTAGCACTTCCATGTTCTCCTATAGATGCTGTTCAAGAGGTTAAAGATATTTCTAAATATGTTTCTCCTAAAAAAGGTGGAGATGGTTGTGTAAGAGATGTTATTGAAAAAACTTTGAAAATACAAAAAAATTGGATATAATAAAAAAAATAGTGTCAGAAATAATGACACTATTTTTTTTTATTTTAATATAAAAAGATATTATAAAAAATTTAAATTTATCGTATTCCTTTACATTATAATTTTATTCTACATCATTCCACCCATTCCTCCACCTCCTGCTGCAGAACCTGGCATTGGAGGAGTCATATTTCCTTCATCTTTTTTGATTTCTGTAACAACACATTCAGTTGTTAATAACATCCCTGAAACTGAAGCTGCATTTTCTAATGCTACTCTTGCAACTTTTGTTGGATCAATTATTCCTTCAGATATCATGTTTTTATATTCACCCATTTTAGCATCATAGCCAAAATCTCCTTTTCCTTCAGAAACCTTTGCTACTACGACAGATCCTTCTCCACCTGCATTAGCAACAATCTGACGTAAAGGCTCTTCTAATGATCTTCTTACTATTTGTATTCCAGTATCTTGATCAGAATTTTCTCCATTTATATTATCTAAGGCTTTTATAGCTCTAACTAAAGCTACACCCCCTCCGGCAACTATACCTTCTTCTACTGCAGCTCTAGTTGCATTCAATGCATCATCTACTCTATCTTTTTTTTCTTTCATTTCTACTTCAGAGGCTGCTCCTACATATAAAACAGCTACTCCTCCAGCTAATTTAGCAAGACGTTCTTGTAATTTTTCTTTATCATAATCAGATGTTGTAGTTTCTATTTGTGCTTTAATTTGATCTATTCGTGATCTTATATCTCTTTTATTTCCTCCTCCATTAACAATAGTAGTATTATCTTTATCTATAATTACTCTTTCAGCTTTTCCTAGCATGTTTAATTTAACATCCTCTAATTTACTTCCTGTTTCTTCAGAAATTACAGAACCTCCTGTTAAAATAGCTATATCTTCTAACATTGCTTTTCTTCTATCTCCGAATCCTGGAGCTTTTATGGCTGCAACTTTTAATGTTCCACGAATTTTGTTTACAACTAATGTTGCTAAAGCTTCTCCTTCTACTTCCTCGGAAATTATTAGTAATGGTTTTCCTGATTGAGCTACAGGCTCTAATATAGGAAGTAAATCTTTCATAGCAGCTATTTTTTTATCAGATAATAGAATTTGAGGTTGATCAAACTCTGTTATCATTTTTTCAGTATTTGTTACAAAATAAGGGGATTGATATCCTCTATCAAATTGCATTCCTTCAACTACATCTACTGATGTATCTGTTCCCTTAGCTTCTTCTACAGTTATAACACCTTCTCTTCCTACTCTTTCAAATGCATCTGCAATCAAGGCTCCTGTTTTTTCATCATTATTTGCTGATATAGATGCTACTTGTTTAATTTTTTCTGTATTTCCTCCTACTTCTCTAGATTGTTTTCTTAAATTTTGTATTACTATTTTTAATGCTTTATCTATTCCTCTTTTTAAATCCATTGGATTTGCTCCTGCTGCTACATTTTTTAGTCCTTCTCTAACAATAGCTTGAGCTAATACAGTAGCAGTTGTAGTCCCATCTCCTGCAACATCATTAGTTTTAGAGGCTACTTCTTTAACCATTTGAGCTCCAAGATTTTCTATAGAATCTTCTAATTCAATTTCTTTAGCTACAGTAACACCATCCTTAGTTACTTGAGGTCCTCCAAAAGATTTCTGTAATACAACATTTCTACCCTTTGGTCCCAAAGTAACTTTTACTGCATTAGCTAACGCATCTACACCTTTTTTCAATTTGTCTCTTGCTTCAATATCAAATTTAATATCTTTTGCCATAATTAAGGTTTTTTTTATAATTAAAATATAAAATAAAATTAATTCTATTACTTATTTATATACTTATATAACAGCAATTACATCAGATTCTCGCATTATTAAATATTCTTCCCCTTCCCATTTTAATTCTGTTCCAGAATATTTACCATATAATACTCTATCTCCTTTTTTTAAAGTCATAGGATCATTTTTTTTTCCTTTTCCTACTGCTATTACAGTTCCTTTTTGCGGTTTCTCTTTTGCTGTATCAGGTATTATTATTCCTGAAGCTGTTTTTGTTTCAGCTTGGTCAGGATGTACAAGAACACGATCTGATAAAGGTTTTATCTTTACTTCCATCATAACTGAATAATTTTTTTAGTTTTTATAAATAACTCTAATTATATTGGAGTGCCAAAAATGTGCCAAGTTATATAACATGTCATTATGACATTATTTTATTATATTATTTCATCAGTAGATAATTAAATATTAATATTAATAATAATATAATAATAGATAAAATCCATGTAAAATTATTTAAAAATGAATTTGTTCTTTTAACTCCAAAAAATCTAAAATTTTTTTCCATAAAAGATTGATTTATACTTTCTTTTTTAGGACTTTGTATCAAAATAATAAATATAAATAAAATAGATGCTATAATAATAAAAAAACTTACTATGTTTATTGAGAAAGTATTATTCATTTTTTATAAAATATGATTATAAATTTAATTCTATTATAAATATTGTTAATTTTTTTAATTTTAAAAATTAATTATTTTGAAAAAAAATATGAAAATAAAAAATATTTTTTATAGTCCATATTGTTTTATTTTCCTATATAATGTTCTTTCTGAAATACCTAGTTCTTTGGCTGTTTTTTTTCTTTTTCCTTTATTTTTTTTTAATATTCTTTGAATAAATTCAATTTCTTTTTTTTGTAAAGAAAAAGAATTTTGAATGTTTTCTTCAACACATTCATCATAATCTTCTATAATTTTTTCTTCAGAAGAATTTTTATTGTGATCCAATTTTTTTAATTGTACTATTGAATTATTTGTTATTTCAGGATTTTTATTAGAATTTCTATTTGTTATTCTCTCAAAAACTTGGTTTATAAGATCATTATTTTCTTTAAAAAATCTAGAATTTTGATTATTCTTTATTAATTGATAAACAATATTCTTTAAATCATTAAGATTTTTTTTCATATCAAATAATATTTTATAAATAAAATCTCTTTCTCTATTATTATGAAAAAAATTATCATTATTTAAATCTCTATTTAATTTTGATAATGATAATGATGGAATATTTTCTGGAATATATTCTTTTAATTTTTCTATATTTATTTCTCTTTTAGTTTCTACAACTGATATTTGTTCTATTAAATTTTTTAGTTGTCTAATATTTCCAGGCCATGAATAATTTTCTAAATATTTTAAAGAATTTTCTGTTAATGTTATTGATGGCATTCTATATTTTTCTGCAAAATCATTAGAAAATTTTTTAAATAAAAATTTAATATCATCTTTTCTAGATCTAAGTGATGGAATATTTATTTGTACTGTGTTTAATCTATAATATAAATCCTCTCTAAATTTTCCTTTATTTATAGATTCTATCATATTTAAATTTGTTGCAGCAACAATTCTTATATCAGTTTTTTGAATTTTTGACGATCCTACTTTAATAAATTCTCCAGATTCTAAAATTCTAAGTAATCTAACTTGTGTTGTTAATGGTAGTTCTCCTACTTCATCTAAAAAAATAGTACCTTTATTTGCAACTTCAAAATAACCTTTTCTCATATTTGTTGCTCCAGTAAAGGATCCTTTTTCATGTCCAAATAATTCACTATCAATAGTTCCTTCTGGTATTGCTCCACAATTAACAGCAATATAAGAATGATGTTTTCTACATGAATATTTATGAATTATTTTTGGAATAAATTCTTTACCAACACCACTTTCTCCAAGTACTAATACAGAAATATCTGTAGGAGCAACTTGTATCGCTTTTTCTAAAGCTCTATGTAATGCACAATCATACCCAATAATTCCAAACTTTTGTTTTATATTTTGAATAGATTCCATTTTTATTTTTATACATTTTTTTTATATCATATAACCTATTAATGTTGCTGATGTTACTCTTTTTACTTTAACAGAAACTAAATCTCCTATTTTTGTATATAAATTTTTTGGAAATACAACAACTAAATTTTGTTGATTTCTTCCATACCAATGTTTATTATTTTTTTTTGAAGATCCTTCTATTAACACTTTTTGTTTTTTATTTAAAAATTTATTCATTCTATATAATGAATGCTTATTTTGTAAATTTATAATTTCTTGTAATCTTCTTTTTTTTATATGATCTGGAACATTATTAACTAATTTGTTATATGCATATGTTCCTGGTCTTGGAGAATAAGAAAACATATATCCATAATTATATTTAATTTTATTCATTAAATCAATAGTATCTAAATGATCTTTTTCTTCTTCATTACAAAATCCAACCATAATATCATGAGATATAGAACAATTAGGAATAATTTTTCTTATTTTATTAATTAATAATAAATAATCTTCTTTAGAATATTTTCTATTCATTAATTTTAATATTTTATTACTACCAGATTGTACTGGAAGATGAATATGATTACAAATATTTTCATATTTAGAAATTATTTCTATTACATCATCTGACATATCATGTGGATTAGATGTTGTAAAACGAATTCTTATATCTGGAATATTTTTAGCTAACTTTTCTAAAAGATGAGAAAAATTTAATACAAAATTATTTTTTTGTTTCCATTTATAAGAATCAACATTTTGACCTAAAAGTGTTATTTCTTTATAACCAAGGGTATACAGTCTTGTACATTCTTTTATAATAAAATCAGGATTATTACTAATTTCTCTTCCTCTTGTAAAAGGTACTATACAAAAGGTACACATATTATTACATCCTCTTGTTATGCTTAGAAAAGTTGTTACCTTTTTTTCATATAAATTCTTATATGGATAAATATTGTCATATGATTCTTTTTTTTTATCAAAAAAAAAATCCGTATTTTTTTTTTTGTATGATCTGTATGATATGATATTTGGAATTTTTTTATATGAATTTGGATTTATAAAAAAATCTATTTTATTTTTATTTAATAAATATTCTTTAAATTCTTTGGAAAAACAACCTATCATACCAAATAATGATCCATTTTTTTTTAAATGTTCAAATTTATTTAATTGATTTATTATAGTTAATTCTGATTTTTTTCTAATAGAACAAGAATTAAAAAAAATAATTTTTGCATCCTTTATATTTTCAGATAATGAATATCCATTTTTTAATAAAATAGATGATACTATTTCACTATCTGAAACATTCATTTGACATCCATAATTTTTTATATAGAATTTATTAATTGTTGAATCATCTTTGTTCATATTAATAATATAATTTTTCGTTAATTAATTTAAGTTTATAAAAAATATTATAAAATATTATAATAAATGAATCATTTTTTTAGCTATAGAAATCATTTTTTTTTCTCCAGTATATTTTTCTTTTGAATTAGATAATTTTACAACTGGTATCCATTTTTTTTTTATTAATACTTTTGTCATTTTTATGACTATGTTCATAGGAGGAACTCCAACATCATTTGTAAAATTAGTACCTATACAAAAAATGGGATTTATTTTTTTTTTACAAAAAGATAAAATATGTTTTATTTTGTTTGGGTCTAGATTATCTGAAAATATTATCTTTTTTTTCATAGGATTAATTTTAAAATTTTTATAATGATTTATTGTTTCTTTAATAAAATTAATTGGATCTCCACTATCATGTCTTATACCTTCATATATATTTGATAATTTTTTATTAAAATTTTTAAAAAAAATAGAAGAAGTATATGTATCAGATAAAGCAATATTTAATTTTTTATTATTATAAATTTTTAACCAATTTTCCATTGATATTTGATCTGCAATATTAAATCCATATTTAGCTGCATGAAACATAATCCATTCATGGCCTTGTGTTCCTATAGGTTTTTTTGAAAAAATTTTAGATAAATGAACATTGCTACTTCCTATAAAAGAATTATTTCCTTCTTTTACTAAAATTTTTAATATAAGTTTATGTATTTTATAAGAAAATCTTCTTCTTGTCCCATATTCTCCTACTTTTATATTCATTTTTTTATATTTATTTATTTTTTCTTTAGTTATTTTTATTATATCATTATTTGATAATCGTTTGATACCAATCATTTTATAATATAATTCAGAAATTATAGCCATTAATGGAACTTCCCATAAAATAATTTTACTCCATAATCCTTCTATATTCATTTTAATAGTAGATCCATTTTGATAAATTTTTACTTCTTTTGGATTATATTGATATTTTTTTAAAAAATTAAGATAAGAGTTATCTAAACAAGGACAGAATTTTTTTAAAAATATTTTTTCATTATTAGAAAGTTTTAAATAAGCCATTTTATCTAAATTTTCTTTTAGAACTTTAGAAAAATTTTTTGGAAAAATATATTTTCCTCTGTTAATAAATTTGTATTTAGTTTTTATTAATGGAAATAATTTAATAACAGCATTTTGCATAGTAAATTTATAAAAATCATTGTCTAATAATGATGATATAATAGAAATATTATTCATGACATAAATAATTCTTTAGAAAAAATTATATTATATGATTATGTTTTTTTATTTTTTATTAACAAAATAATAATTTATTATTTTAACACAATAAACACAATAAAATATCATCAGTTATATTCAATTATATTCAATAATTATAACAGTTTATGTATTTTTACTTTTTATGCAAAGAAATATTTCTCTAAATTTGTTTTATTAAAACAATTTATAAATTAAATATGGACAATAACACAAACACGAAATTATACGTAGGAAATTTATCATATGATATGACAGAACAAGAATTAAAAGAATATTTTGAGTCTGTAGGAAAGGTTAATCATGCAAAGATAATTTTTGATGAATCTACATCAAATAAAAGAAGTAAAGGATTTGGATTTATAGAAATGTCTAGTGAAGAAAATGCAAAAAAGGCTATAGAAAAATTAAATGGAACAGAATTCATGGGAAGAAATATTGTTGTATCAGCAGCTAGACCAAGAACAAAAAAAGATTTTTAATCTAAATTATTTTGTTTTTTTATGCGCTTACATCTGTTTGTACTAACATTTTTAAAAAAGATTTTTAATCTAATATTTTTTTAAATTATTATGTTGTGATCTAATTTTATGAAAAAATTATATGGAACAGGTGTAGCGTTAGTTACTCCTTTTAAAAAAAATGGTAATATTGATTTTAATGGACTAGAAAAACTTGTAAAATATGTTATAAATAACAATGTAAATTATTTAGTTTTATTAGGAACTACAGCAGAATCTTCTACGCTTTCTTTAGATGAAAAAAAAGATATTATTGAGTGTGTTTGTTCTATAAATTTCGGAAGACTTCCCTTAATATTAGGGATAGGAAGTAATAATACAGAAAATGTTATAAAACAAATTAATAGTATAAAAAATTTATCTGATTTTCATGCAATTTTGTCTGTTTCTCCTTATTATAATAGACCAACTCAAAATGGAGTTTATCAACATTACAAATCTATAATTAAACATACAAATGAAAATATAAAAATAATTATTTACAATGTTCCTAAAAGAACTGGAACTAACGTTTTACCTGAAACTGTTTTACGTTTATCTAATGAGTTTAAAAATAATATAGTTGGAATAAAAGAAGCATCTGGAAATATATTACAATCTTATAAAATTATTCAAAAAAAATTGTATAATTTTAGTTTAATATCTGGAGATGATTTTATAACTATTCCAATTATATTAGGAGGAGGAGATAGTGTTATATCAGTAATAGCTCAAGGATTACCTAATCAAATTTCTAATATGATTAATTTAGCTATGAATAATAATGTTAAAAAATCTTTTTCTATTTTTTATAAAATTATTGATATGATTAATTTAATTTATAAAGAAGGAAATCCTTCAGGTATAAAATTATTATTAAGTATAATAGGAATATGTGATCCATATGTTAGACTTCCATTACTGGTTGGAACAAAATCATTAAGAAATGATATACAACATTGTTTAAAAAACATTAATTAATTTATTTAAAATTAATTATTGTAAAAAAATGAAAGAAAAAATTAAAATAGAATTAGTAAAACAATTAAATAGAGAATTAGAATCTTCTCATTTATATTTAAATATGGCATCTTGGTCTGAAAATAAAGGATTTGAAGGTGTTTCTAGATTTTTATATAATCATTCTGATGAAGAAAGATTTCACATGTTAAAATTGATGAAATATATTAATGTAAGAGGGGGTAATGGATATTATATAGATAAAAATAATATAATTATAAATAATAATAAAAATAAATATAATAATCTATATGAATTATTTCAAATTTTGTTTAAACATGAAAAATCAATATCTAAAAATATTAATTATTTAGTAGAAGTTTCTTTAATAGAAAAAGATTATTTTACTTATAATTTTTTACAATGGTATGTAGAAGAACAAATGAAAGAAGAATTTTTATGTAAAATGATTTTAGATAAAATTAAATTAGTGGAAAATAATCGACTAGGATTATACTTATTTGATAAAGATATTAATAAAATTAAAATAACTAAAAAATTAAATTAATTTATAAAAATTTTAATAAAAAAATTATATCTTTCTTATAAATTAAATTTTTATAAAAATATATTTATTTATGAGTTTTCTAATAGAAAATATAAATGATATTCCAGTAAATACTATTACTGTAGATAGAGATGTTTTAGAAAAAAAATCTAAAAAAAATATATATAATACAATATGTATTTTAGATAAAATAAGCAGTAAAATAAATAATAAAATAAAAAATGATTTAGATAAAAAACTAGAAGAATTTAATATTATTAATAAAAACAATAATTTAGAAGAAACATTTGAAAACAAAGAACAAATAGAATTATCTAAATTTTATGAAAGTATACCTAAATCTACTTCTATAGCTATTTATTATTTGTTAAATAATAAAATTAATTTGTAAATATTTTATTATTATTATTAAATTCTTTTAAAAATTATTAAATTCTTTTAAAAATTATTAAATTCTTTTAAAAATTATTAAATTCTTTTAAAAATTATTAAATTCTTTTAAAAAATTTTCCAATCCTATGTTTGTTAATGGATGATTAAATAAATGATTAATAACATTGATAGGAGATGTTATTGCATATATTCCCATTTTTGCACATTCTATAATATGTATTGGATTTCTAATAGATGCTGCTAGTATTTTGGTATTAAATCTATATTCATCATAAATAATTTTAATATCTCTTATTAAGTTTAATCCATCATAAGATACATCATCTAATCTTCCTAAAAATGGAGATATATAAGTAGCACCTGATTTTGCAGCTAAAATAGCTTGTCCAGCAGAAAAAACAAGAGTACAATTAGTATTTATTTTTTTTTCTGAAAAAAATTTTATCGCTTTAATTCCTATTTTTGTAGCTGGAATTTTTACAACAATTTTTGGATGTAAAGATGATAATTCTATTCCTTCTTCTATAATATCATTATAATTATTACTAATAACTTCAGCACTTAAATCTTCATTTTTATTTAGCAAATAACATATATTTTTATAATGTTTTTGAATATCTTTTTTATTGAATAAAGATTCTCTTGCAATTAAAGATGGATTTGTAGTTACTCCATCTAATATTCCAATTGATATTGCTTGTTTAATTTCTTCTAAATTAGCTGTATCTAAAAAAAATTTCATCATATATATAATATTAATATACATTAAATATATAAAAAATTCTTTATGATTAAAAATCTGTAATTTTATATTATTCTATATTTAACAAATTTTATGAATTTCGATGTTATTATATTAGGAGGTGGTCAAGCTGGATATGTTTCTGCTATACGATCTTCTCAACTTGGAATGAAAACAGCTATAATAGAAAAAAATTCTATTGGAAATAATTATTTATACTTTGGATGTGTTCCAATTAAATTTATTTTAAATAAAATAAAAATTTTACAATCTTTAAAAGAAAATCAAAATTTATTCGGAGTAAATTATAATAATATAAATCCTAATTTTTCCAATATTATTTCAGAATGTGATAATATAGTAAATAAAATAAAAAATAATATTTTATTTTTAATAAAAAAAAATAAAATTCACATTATTTATGGAAATGCTATATTAAAAAAACATAATAAAGTTGAAGTAATAAAAAATAATAATATAGAAGAACATTACGCTTCACATATAATAATAGCAACAGGATCTACTAATAAAATTTGGAAAAAAAATATATATGATAAAAAAAAAATAATAACTTATAAAGAAGCAATTTTATTAAGTGAGAATATAAAAGATATAACAATCGTAGGATCTGGATATATTAGTTTAGAATTTGTATACTTATATTATTTTTTAGGAGCTAAAATTCGTATAGTAGAATTTAATAATACCATTTTTCCAAATGGAGATTATGATATATCTAAATATTTAGAAATATATTATAAAAATATTGGAATAGAAGTTTATACAAATTCTATCATTGATAATATAAAAAAAAAAAATGATAAAGTATTTTTTGATTTATTGAAAAATAATAATTCAATAAAAAATATAAAATCAGACGCAATATTATTTACTAAAGATGAAGATACAATTCCAAATATTAAATCTATTGGATTAGAAAATATAGGAATTCAAGTTGATAATAATTTTATAATAGTTGATGAAAATTATAAAACAAATATACCAGGATATTATGCTATTGGAGACGTAATAAGACCTTATTCTACAATTAATATAGCTTCAAAAGAAGCTATAAATTGCATTGAAAATATAAAAGGATTAAATTATAAAAAAATTGATTATAATAATATTCCTAGACATATTATTTCTAATTTGGAAATAGCTACTATAGGTTATACAGAAAAAGAAGCTATAAAAAACGGATATCAATTATTAATATCAAAATTTCCTTTTAATTCACTTAACAGTGCAATTATTTATGGAAATACTGATGGATTTATAAAAGTAATTTTTGATAAAGAATATGATGAATGGTTAGGATGTCATATAATAGGAAAAAATATTGGAAATATTATATCAGAAGTAATGATATCCAGAAATTTAGAAACAACTGCGCATGAAATGTTAAATGGAATTTATTCTCATCCATCATTAAATGAATCTATTTATGAATCTATAATTAGTGCTTATAAATAAGTAATTTTTTATTTATAGTTTATTCTTATATAATTTTATTACATTATTAATTTTTTTCCTATACATATTATTTTTATGGTACATATTATATTATCAGGACCTCCTGGATGTGGTAAAGGAACTCAAGCTAAAATTATAGCAAATAATTTTGGTTTTATTCATTTATCTACTGGAAAAATATTTAGAAATCATATAAAAAAAAATACTGATTTAGGAAAAATTGTTGCTTTTTATATAAATAAAGGAGAATTAGTTCCTGATATTATTACCACAAATATAGTAAATACAGAAATAAAAAAACTTTCTTCTTATAAAGGAATTATTTATGATGGATATCCAAGAACTAAAAATCAAATAATTTCTTTAGAAAAAACTTTAAAAAAATTTTCTATAGGAAAAATAAGTATAATATTTTTTTTCTTAATTGATAATAAGTCGTTAATAAATAGATTATTAAAAAGAGGAAAAGAAAAATTTCGTAATGATGATATGAATATTACAATTATAAAAAAAAGAATAGAGGCATATAATAATGAAACTTATTTTATATGGAAAAATATAAAATGGAAAAATATTATTATGAAATTAGATGCTTCTTTTTCCATAAAAAAATTATCTTATATCATAGATAGAAAAATAAATAATTTAATTATAAAAAATAATTTATGAAAAATTCTTTCGTAGATTTTATTAGAATTTTTTGTAAAAGTGGAGATGGAGGTAAAGGGATTATTCATTTTAACAGGAAAAGACAGACTATGAAAGGAAGTCCAGATGGAGGTTCAGGTGGGAATGGTGGGAATATATTTATACAAGGAAATTCAAATATTCATACATTTATTCATTTAAAATATCATAAACATTGGATAGCAAATTCTGGAAATCCTGGAAAAAAAAATAATATTACTGGATCAAATGGAAAAAATTTATTAATAGAAGTTCCAATAGGAACTGTTGTTAAAAATGAACATAACAATATAATTATAGAAATTACTGAAAATCTTCAAAAAAAAATTTTATTCAAAGGTGGAAAAGGAGGAAAAGGCAATTATTTTTTTAAAAATTCAAGAAATAAAAATTTTTTTTATGCACAAAATGGAATAAAAACAAAAGGTAAATGGATAATTTTGGAACTAAAAATATTATCAGATATTAGTATAATAGGATTACCTAATGTAGGTAAATCAACTTTACTTTCTGTATTAACAAATGCTAAACCAAAAATAGGAAATTTTTATTTTACTAATAAAATTCCATATATAGGAATTTTAACCATAAATTTTGAATCATTTGTTGTTTTAGATATTCCGGGAATTATAGAAAAATCTTATATTGGAAAAGGATTAGGAAATAATTTTTTAAGACATATAGAACGTAGTTCAATTTTATTATTATTAATTTCTCCTGAAAATAATAATGAATATTATCAGTATAAAGTATTATTAGAAGAATTAAATAATTTTAATAAAAAATTATTAAATAAAAAAAGAATATTAGTAATATCTAAATCAGAATTGATTAGTGATAACAAAAAAAAATATATAACTAATTATTTTTCAAATATTAAAGAAAAAATAATATTTGTTTCTTCTTTAAAAAAGAATGGATTAAAAAATTTAATTAAAAATATTTTTACAATTATTAAAAATAATTAATAAATTTTATTTATAATTATATCCTTAGTTATTTCTAATTTTCCATCTTTTATTTTATCAATGTTAAATATATAATCTAAAAAAATTTTTTCACAAAAAACACGTAATCCTCTAGCTCCAAGTCCTAATTGATAGGTTTTTTTTACAATAATATCTAAAGCATTATTTGTTATACTTAATTTAATATTATCTAAATTAAATAATTTTTTATATTGATTTATTAGAGAATTTTTAGGTTCTATTAAAATTTTTTTTAAATTTTTTTTATCTAATGAACTTAAACAGGTAATAATAGGAAATCTACCTATCAATTCAGGAATTAATCCAAATTTTTTTAAGTCTAATGGTAAAATACTTTTTTTTGAAAAAAATCTATCTAAATTATTTTTATTTTTATTAATAAAACCAATAGAAGATATATTATTATTTCTTTCCTTAATAATATTTTCAATTCCATTAAAAGTTCCTCCACCTATAAACAAAATATTACTGGTATTTATTTGAATCATCTTTTGTTCTGGATGTTTTCTTCCACCTTGAGGTGGAACATTTACAATAGTACCTTCTATAATTTTTAATAATGCTTGTTGTACTCCTTCTCCAGATACATCTCTAGTAATAGAAGGATTATTACTTTTTCTAGAGATTTTGTCTATTTCATCTATGAAAACAACACCTTTTTCTGCAGAATTTATGTCATAATCTGATGATTGTAATAATCTAGTTAATATAGATTCTACATCTTCTCCAACATATCCAGCTTCAGTTAACGATGTAGCATCTGCAATTGTAAAAGGAACTTTTAATAAATTAGCTATACTTTTAGCTATTAAAGTTTTACCAGTTCCTGTCGGCCCAATTAACAATATATTGGATTTTTCTATTTCTATAGAATTATCTTTACATGTATCTATATTTTTTTCATTTAAATATATCATTTTATAATGATTATATACAGCAACAGATATAACTTTCTTTGTTTCTTCTTGACCTATAATATATTTATCTAAAAATGATTTAATATTTTTAGGTTTTTTTGATAAATCTATATATAATTTTTTCTTATTAATTTTTTCTTTATTAATATAATTATGATGAATAATAGAATGACTTTTTTCTATACAAAATCCACATATATGAGCATTTATTCCTGATATCAATATAGTTAAATCTTCTTTTTTTCTTCCACAAAAAGAACATTTTAATGAATTATTATTCATAAATTAATATCCATCTTTTAAAATTTTAATCTAGGATTTAAAAAGGACAAGCTTTTCTACATCACATCGCTACAACCTAATTTGCCTTTGCTGTGTTCCCACCCTGGAGGATTAATAAGGGAGCTGATAGTGTAGGACTTGCCCTTATTTTGGTAAATATAAAAAAAAATTTATAATTTTTTATAAATATTAAAAAATTACATATAAATTACGTTGATTTTAAGATATGTTAAAAACAAAATATGTTTTTGTAACAGGTGGTGTTATTTCATCATTAGGAAAAGGAATCGTTTCTGCTTCATTAGGGATTTTACTTAAGTCTAAAGGATATAAAGTATCTATATTGAAATTAGATCCTTATCTTAATGTAGATCCTGGAACTTTAAATCCATACGAACATGGAGAATGTTTTGTAACTGAAGATGGATTTGAGACAGATATGGATTTGGGTCATTATGAAAGATTTTTGAATCAAAATACAACAAAATATAATAATATTACTTCTGGATTAGTATATAAAACAGTCATAGATAATGAAAGAAAAGGTGATTATTTAGGAAAAACTGTTCAAGTTATTCCTCATATAACTAATGAAATTAAAAGACGTATTAATATTATTGGAAAAAGTAATAAGTATGATGTTATTATTACTGAAATAGGAGGAACTGTAGGAGATATTGAAATATTACCATATATTGAGTCTATAAGACAATTAAGGTGGGAATTAGGAAAATTTAATAGTTTAATAATTCATTTAACATTATTGCCATATATTTCTGTTAGCGGAGAGTTAAAAACAAAACCAACACAACATTCAGTTAGAAATTTAATGGAAAATGGATTACAAGTAGATATCATTGTTTGCAGAACCAAAAAACATATATCTGATAATGTTAGAAAAAAATTATCATTATTTTGTAATGTTAATCCTGAATATGTAATAGAATCTATTGATACTAAAATTATATATGAAATACCTTATTTATTGCATTTACAAAATTTTGATAAAAAAGTTTTAAATCACTTAAAATTAGAATATATTTCTTCAAAAAATATATATTTAAATAAATGGAAATCATTTATAAAAAAATACAAACATCCAAAATGGGAAGTAAAAATAGCATTAGTTGGAAAGTATGTTTCTTTACGTGATTCTTATAAATCTATTATAGAAGCGTTAATTCATGCGGGAACTAAAAATAGAATATCTATTAAAATAAAATGGATTTATTCCGAAATGATTAAAGAAAATAATATGAAAAAATTTTTTGAAAATATATCTGGAATTTTAATAGCTCCAGGATTTGGAAAAAGAGGAGTAGAAGGAAAAATATTGGCAACAAAATATGCTAGAGAAAATAAAATTCCATTTCTTGGAATATGTTTGGGTATGCAAATTTCTGCAATAGAATTTGCTAGAAATGTTTTAGGATTAAAAAATGCAGATAGTTATGAAATTAATCCATTTACTTCCGATCCAATTATAAAGTTAATGAAAAAACAAAAAAAAATTTTAGAAAAAGGAGGAACTATGCGTTTAGGAAATTGGAAATGTATTCTAATAAAAAAATCTAAATTATTTTCTATTTATGGTAAAAGTGAAATTTTTGAAAGACATCGTCATAGGTATGAATTCAATAATAATTATTTAAAAATTTTTTCTAATTTTGGGATGAAAGCTGTTGGATTAAATCCAGAAACTGGATTAGTAGAAGCTTTAGAATTAAAAACTCATTTATTTTTTATAGGAGTTCAATATCATCCAGAATATAAAAGTACAGTAATAAATCCTCATCCTTTATTTGTTTCTTTTATTTTAAATTCTAAGAAATATAAATCGTATGATGTTTAGAATATTTTTATATTATGAGAGATAAAAATTTAGATTATAATTCTATAATAGGATTATTTCTTATATTTTTTATTTTAATGATTTTTACATATTTATTTAATAATAATGAAAAAAATCAAAAAGTAAAATATGTTAGTCATGAAAAAATTGATTTTTTACATATAAATAGAAAAAATAATGAAAATCCTGAAAAATTATTTGTTTTAGAAAATAAAGTAATTAATATAAAAATATCTAGTTTAGGAGGTGTTATAAGTGATATACTTTTAAAAAAGTATAAATCATATAATTATCATTTAAATAAGTCTTCTTCCAATAAAATAAATAAAAATCTTTTTTTATCTAAAAATTATAGTTTTTTATATAGAATATTTTTTAGTAATAAAAATGGTAAAAGTATAACTACTGATAAACTACATTTTAAACTTTTTCTTAAAAAAGAAACCAAAAAACATAATATCATTGTTTTAAAAGCTAATAATCCATATGGAAAAGGATTTTTGTATTATATATACAAGATAGAAAAAGGTAATAAATACAATGTAGATTTTTTTATTAAAACAGAAAATTTTAGATTAATTAATAATTATACTACATATTTGGATATAAAACAAGATTTAATTCCTTTAGAAAAGGATAAAAATTGGGAAAATTCTTATACTCAAGTTTATTATTGCTCTTATGATAATAAGAAAAATAAATCATCAATAAATTATTTATCTGAAAAACAAACAGAAAAAAAAAGATTTAATAATGTCAAATGGATAGCTTGTAAACAACAGTTTTTTACTACAATAATTAATCCTAACAAAATTTTAAATAATATTTTTATTGATTCTGAAAATATTTCTAACGAAAACAATCTAAAAAAAATTAGAATAAATACATTAATAAATAAAAATAGTGAATTAAATTTTTTTATTCGTTTTTATTTTGGTCCATTAGATTTTAATTTATTAAAAAAATATAAAAATAATTATGAAGATATTATTCCATTTGGATGGGGATTTTTAAAATGGATTAATAAATATTTTTTTCTTACAATATTTCAATTTTTAGAAAAAACTAATTTAAATTATGGAGTAATTATTATACTAATGACTATTGTAGTAAAATTGTTATTATCCCCAATTACTTATAAACAATATAAATTAAGTGCTATAATGAAATTAATACGTCCAGATATAGAAAAAATAAATGAAGAAAAAGATATTTTAAAGAAACAGAAAAAAATGATTGATTTATATAAAAAATCTGGAATTAATCCTATGTCTGGATGTTTATCTGCATTATTACAAATTCCTATATTTTACTCTTTATTTAAATTTTTTCCAACATTAATTAATTTGAGAGGAAAATCGTTTCTTTGGGTAGATGATCTAACTTCATATGATTCTATTTTAGAATTACCATTTTTTATTCCATTTTACGGAAATCATGTAAGTTTATTAACTTTGTTATATTCTTTAGCACTAGTGATTTATACTAAATTAAGTAATAATGGTAGTAATTTAAATATTAACAATAATTATGAATATAATCCTTTTTCATCAAATATGAATTATATGTTATATATAATGCCTATTATAATGTTATTATTTATAAATAGTTATGCATCTGCTTTATCTTTATATTATTTTACTTCTAATATAATAAATATTGGATTTTTCTTTTTTATTAAAAAATTTTTTTTAAATGAAAAAAAATTATTATGAATATAATAATGATTTTTATAAAAATTTAATATCTTTTTGCCAAAAAAGATATTTTTTACTATTACTTTCCACAAGTAAGAATCCTTTATTTGTTACAGATTTTATAACTCCTGATAATATATAATTATGTTTATAAGAAAAAAATTTAAATATTTTATTCTTTAAATAAAGATTTTCAATAAAATATTTTTGTATATGTTTATTATTTAAATAATTAAAATATTCTTTTTGAATAAAAAAAATAATTTCAAAAAATATCAAATCTAATTCAAAATTTATATTTAAAATCATATTTAAAGACGAAGCATTCCAATTAGGATTAAATTTATTTTGTTTTATATTTATTCCTATTCCAATAATAGTACTGTTAATTTTTTTGAAAGAAATTCTATTTTCTATTAAAATTCCTCCTACTTTTTTATTATTAATAATAATATCGTTTGGCCATTTTATATAAACTATATTATTTATTTTTTTTGACAAAACTTTATGAATTGCATTACTAGTTATAATATTTAATATAAATCCATCATAAACATATATATTCTTAGGATTAAAAAATATACTAAAAGTTAAATTTTTTTTATATTCTGAAACCCATGTTCCACTAATACCTATTCCATCTGTTTGATTATCTGATCGTATTATTATCCATTTTTCATTTTTATAAAAAAAATTATTAAAATATCTTCTTGCAAATTTATTAGTTGAATCAATTTTATTTAAATAAATAATATCTATTGGCCATATAAATTTTATCAAAATGTTTTTATATTTTCTTTATAAGTAATAAAAAATTCATTTTCATTTAAAAATGAAAATATTATTTTTGTTTCAATTTAATGAAAAAATTTTTTTATTTTGTTATTAAAAATAATCTTGAAAGGTATTCAAATAGTTAAGGGAGAAAACATTTCCATTTTGAATATAAAAAATAAAAATTTTATATGTGATTATTTTATTATTTGTAATGGAAAATCCAAGAATCAAGTTTATGCAATATTTCAATCTATAGAAAAAATTACAAAAAATAAATTAAATGAAAAACCTTGGCATAAAGAAGGATTAAAAAATAGAGAATGGATATTATTAGATTATATTTCTATTGTTGTACATATTTTTCAAGAAAAAACTAGATTGTATTATGATATAGATAATTTTTGGAAAGAAAAAACAATAGATAATTAAATATAAGAATATAAATTTTGTTAATATCAGAATTGGTTTTTATTAAATTAATTTATAAAAAAATGGAGAAATTTTTAGTATGATAGACAAAAAATTGAAAAATAGAAGTAATTTCTTTTGGATTTACGCTGTAATATTTGCCGTATTTTTAATTATATTTTTTTTTAGATCTTCTTTTTCTAATCCAAAGAAAATAGATCAAGATACTTTTTTTGAAATTCTATCTAAGAAAAAAATAGAAAAAATTATTGTAAAGCATAAAGAACTTGTTCAAGTTTATTTAAAAAAAGAATTTTTAAATGAAAATGAAAATATAAATAATTATGATAAAAAAAAATTTATTGGACAACAAAATCCATTACAATATGAATTTGAAATAGGTGATCTACAGTTTTTTCAAAGAAAATTTGAAGAATATAAAAAGAAATATAAATTAAATACTGTTATTGATTTTAAAAATCAACAAGAATATACAATAACTAAATTTTTTTTTGATTATGGTATTTTTTTTGTACTATTAATATTATTTTGGATTTTTTTATTCAAAAGAATAAGTGCAGCAGGAAGTGGTCCTGGAGGTCAAATATTTAATATTGGAAAATCTAAAGCAAAATTATTTGATGAAAATGATGATGTAAAAATTACATTTAAAGATGTAGCTGGATTAGAAGGTGCTAAAGAAGAAGTTCAAGAAATAGTAGAATTTTTAAAAAGTCCTCAAAGATATACTAAACTTGGGGGTAAAATACCTAAAGGAGCATTACTAATAGGACCTCCAGGTACTGGAAAAACTTTATTAGCAAAAGCTGTAGCAGGAGAAGCAAAAGTTCCATTTTTTTCTTTATCAGGATCAGATTTTGTAGAAATGTTTGTAGGAGTAGGAGCTTCTAGAGTTAGAGATTTGTTTGAAAAAGCTAAAGAAAAATCTCCATGTATAATATTTATTGATGAGATAGATGCAATAGGAAGAGCAAGAGGAAAAAGTAGTATAGCAGGATCAAATGACGAAAGAGAAAATACATTAAATCAATTATTAACAGAAATGGATGGATTTGGAACTAATATTAATGTTATTGTTTTAGCAGCAACTAACCGTTCTGATATATTGGATAAAGCATTATTACGTCCTGGACGTTTTGATAGAACTATTTTAGTTGATCCTCCAGAATTAAATGAAAGAATAGAAATATTTAAAGTTCATTTAAAAAAATTAGTTTTATCTAAAAATGTTAATATAGGTTTTTTAGCAAGACAAACTCCAGGATTTAGTGGAGCTGATATTGCAAATGTTTGCAACGAATCTGCTCTTATTGCAGCAAGAAAAAGTAGAAAAAAAATAAAAAATCAAGATTTTTTAGACGCAATAGATCGTATAATTGGTGGATTGGAAAAAAAAAATAAAATAATTAAACCAAACGAAAAAAAAAGAATTGCATATCATGAAGCTGGACATGCTGTTATAAGTTGGTTATTAGAGCACGCTTCTCCTTTGGTTAAAGTTACTATAATACCTAGAGGAAGATCTTTAGGTTCTGCATGGTATTTACCAGAAGAAAGACAAATAACAACTCCAGAACAGATGAAAGACGAAATATGTGCTCTATTAGCTGGAAGATCAGCTGAAGAAATTATTTTTAAATCAGTTTCTACAGGAGCATTAAATGATTTAGAGAGAGTAACAAAACAAGCTCAATCTATGGTTGTAATTTTTGGATTAAACGATAGAATTGGTAACATTTCTTATTACGATTCTACTGGTCAAGATGATTTTAATTTTTCTAAACCATATAGTGAAAAAACTGCTCAAATTATAGATGAAGAAATATCAAAAATTATTTCAGAACAATATAATAGATCTAAAAAAATTCTAAAAAATAATGAAGAAAAATTAGTTTTATTAGCTAATAGATTATTGGAAAAAGAAGTTTTGTTTAGAGAAGATTTAAAAAAAATATTTGGAGAAAGACCTTTTTCTGATGAGATTGATGATATGTTAAAAAAAACTGCTGATAATATTACATAATGCATATTATGTATAAAAATATAAATAATAAAAATCTTATAACAAGAATATTTACTGGAATTATTTATATCATATCAGTTATTTTATCCATACAAAATGGAGATAAAATATTTAGAATAGTAATGATGTCAATTTCTTCTATTTGTTTTATTGAATTTTTAATTATGTTTAAAATAAAAATAGAATTAATAAAAATAACTTTTTTATTTTTTTTTTCTATTATTTTTTTTGATTTTTTATCAAAAATTGGATTTACTTTATATTTAGTATTTTTTGTTTCATATTTTATAACATTTTCTATAATTCAATTATTTTTATATTATACTAAAAATGATAAAATATTAAAAATTAGTATATTATCATTTGGATTAATTTATATTGTAATTCCATTTTTATTAACATGTTATATATATATGTTATATGGAAAAAAAATAATATTAGGAATATTTATTCTTGTTTGGATTAACGATTCTTTATCTTATATAATTGGAAATAAATGGGGAAAAAATAAAATTTTTATATCTATATCACCTAAAAAATCTGTAGAAGGATATTTTGGAGGTTTATTTTTTTGTATTTTAACAGGATATTTATTTTGTATGATATATAAAAATAACTATTGGTTATTTTTCTCATTTATAATATCAGTATTTAGTTCTATTGGAGATCTTATAGAATCAATTATAAAAAGACATTGTAATGTAAAAAATTCTAGTATTATATTTCCAGGACATGGGGGTTTTTTAGATAGATTGGATAGTTTTATTTTTGTTATTCCAATTATTTATACAATATTAATGATAATTAGATATATTTTATGATTCATAAAGAGGGTATATCATTTTTATTATATACACTAATTATATTTTTATTAGTAATATTTTTTTCTGTTATATTTTTATCTAAAATTATTAGATATATAATATTTTTTTTGTTATTTATTATTTATATGTTTTTAATTTTATTTTTTAGAAATCCAAATAGAAATTTGGCAGAAAAATATAAAAAAGAAGAAATAATGATTTCTCCAGCTGATGGAAAAATATTAAGTATAAATAATATATTTGAAAATGAATTTTTACATAAAAAATGCATAAAAATTTCTATTTTCATGTCATTATTCAATGTACATGTTAATAGATATCCTATATCAGGAAAAATAGTATATATAAAATATTATACAGGAAAATATTTTATAGCATGGAAGGATAAATCATCATTAGAAAATGAACATACTTCTATTGGAATAATAAATAAATATGGTAAAAAAATTTTTTTAAGACAAATAGCAGGTTTTATAGCTCGTCGTATTATTTTTTATTCAAAAAAAAATTTTTTTGTAAAAAAAGGAGAAGAATTAGGTTTTATTAAATTTGGATCTAGAGTTGATATATTTATTCCAATAAATTCTAAAATTTTAATAAAAAAAGGAGAAAAAGTTATAGGAGGAATAACAGAAATATCTATTATTCCAAAATAAAAAAATTATTAAATAAATAATTTTTATTTTACTTCTTCATAATCAACATCTTGAACATTGTTTTCATTATTTTTTCTTTTTTTATTTTCTTTTTCTTTATCATTATTATTTTTATTTTCATTATTTATTTTCTGAGATATATTATTCCAATATTCATCTAATTTTTTTATATAATCATCAATAACCTTCATATTTTTATTAGAACGTGCTTTTTTTAATTCATCTAATAATCTTGAAATTTCTGTTTTATTATTTTCAGAAATTTTATTTCCATAATCTTTTAATTGTTTATCATATAAAAATATTTTATTATCTATAATATTTAGTTTATCTACTTCTTTTTTAATTTCTTCATCTTTTTTAGCATTTTCCATTGCTTCTTTTTTCATTCTATCTATTTCATTTTGATTCAATCCTGATGAAGTTTCAATTTTTATTGATTGTTCTTTTCCAGTACCTTTATCTTTTGCAGATACATTTAATATTCCGTTTGCATCTATATCAAATGTTACCTCTATTTGAGGAACACCTCTTGGTGCAGAAGGAATATCCACTAAATCAAATCTTCCTATTTCTTTATTATCTACAAACATAGGTCGTTCTCCTTGTCCAACTCTTATAGTTACTGCAGATTGATTATCAGATGCAGTTGAAAAAACTTCAGATTTCTTTGTTGGAATAGTAGTATTTGAATCAATAAGCTTAGTAAAAACACCTCCTAAAGTTTCAATACCTAAAGATAATGGAGTTACATCTAATAATAATACATCTTGAACATCTCCAGTTAATACTCCTCCTTGTATTGCAGCTCCTACTGCTACAACTTCATCAGGATTAACTCCTTTAGAAGGTTTTATATTAAAAAATTTTTCTACTTCTTTTTGTACTTTTGGAATACGAGTAGATCCTCCTACTAAAATAACTTCATTTATATCTTTAGTAGTTAAATTTGCATCTTTTAATGCTTTAGAACATGGATCTATTGATCTACGTATTAATTTTTCTGACAGTTGTTCAAATTTTGATTTAGTTAAAGTTATTACTAAATGTTTAGGACCAGATTCTGTTGCAGTTATATAAGGAAGATTAATTTCTGTTTGATTAGATGAAGATAATTCTATTTTTGCTTTTTCAGATGCTTCTTTTAATCGTTGTAAAGCCATTGGATCTGTTCTAAGATCTACTCCTTCTTTAGATTTAAAAGAATCAGAAAAATAATCTATAATTACTTGATCAAAATTATCTCCACCTAAATGTGTATCTCCATTAGTAGAAAGAACTTCAAAAACACCATCTCCTAATTCTAATATAGATACATCAAAAGTTCCTCCACCTAAATCATATACAACTATTTTTTTATTTTGTTTACTTTTATCTAATCCATAAGCCAATGCAGCAGCAGTAGGTTCATTTATTATTCTTTCCACTTGTAACCCAGCAATTTCCCCTGCTTCCTTTGTTGCTTGTCTTTGAGCATCATTGAAATAAGCAGGCACAGTTATTACTGCTTTTTTTATTTCTTGACCTAGATAATCTTCAGCTGTTTTTTTCATTTTTTGCAATATCATAGCAGATATTTCTTGAGGAGCATATAACCTTTTATCTATATTTACACGAGGTGTATTATTTCCTCCTTTTATTACTTCATATGGTATATGTTTTAACTCTTCAGAAACTTCTGAATATGTTCTTCCCATAAACCTTTTAATAGAAAAAATAGTTTTTTTTGGATTAGTTACTGCTTGTCTTTTTGCAGGATCTCCTATTTTTCTTTCTCCTCCATCAACAAATGCTACAATAGATGGAGTTGTTCTTTTTCCTTCTGAATTTGGTATTACAACAGGATCATTAACCTCCATTACTGCAACACAAGAATTTGTTGTTCCTAAATCTATTCCTATAATTTTACTCATTTTTTATATTTTAAAAATAACATATTAATATTATTTATTGTTTCAATCATTATGCCATAATTAAAATAAAACATTGATAATAACTAATAAATTAATATAATAATATGAAATATCAATTTTCTATGACAAAAAGTCATTTTATATTAAAATAATTTTTTAAAAATTCTTATATTTAGAAATTATGGATCCAATAAGTTTTAAAACTACTTCATTTAATAAAAAATTGATTAAGAAATCATGGATAATTATGGATGCTACTAATCAAGTTCTTGGAAGGTTTTCATCTAGAATAGCTCATTTTATAATGGGAAAACATAAGTCATGTTATTCTCCATATATAAATTGTGGAGATTGTGTTATAGTTATTAATTCTAATAATATTAGACTTACTGGTAATAAATGGATAAATAAAAAATATATTCGTTATACTGGATATCCGGGAGGAAAAAAAGAAACTAATATTAAAAATATCTTAGAAAAAGATTCTAGAATTATTATTTTTTATTCTGTAAAAAGAATGTTACCTAAAAATAAATTAAGAAAATCTATTTTAAGAAAAAATCTTTATGTATATCATGATAATAATCATAAACATGATGCACAAAAACCTGTTTTAATTGAAAATTATTATTAAATATTAAATGATATATCATACAATAGGAAGAAGAAAAAGATCTATTGCACGTATTTATATGAACGTGTTAGAAGGAAAAGGATCAATTGTTGTAAACTCTAAAAATTTAGAAAAATATTTTCCAAAATACTTATGTTATAAAATATTTTATCCAATAAAATTATTAAAATTAAAAAAAAGTAATTTTAATATATATATAAAAGTTTGTGGTGGAGGTCTTAATGGACAAGTAGAGGCTATACGTCTTGCTATATCTAGGGCTTTATGTAAAATAGA
The DNA here is from genome assembly GCF_014252315.1 of Blattabacterium cuenoti. Taxonomy (GTDB): domain Bacteria; phylum Bacteroidota; class Bacteroidia; order Flavobacteriales; family Blattabacteriaceae; genus Blattabacterium; species Blattabacterium cuenoti_AI. The sequence continues at coordinate 384,547 of NZ_CP059216.1, read as the reverse complement.
TATAAAAAATAGAATAAAATTAAAAAATGAAGGATTATTAACACGTGATCCTAGAGAAGTAGAAAGAAAAAAATTTGGACAAAAAAAAGCAAGAAAAAAATATCAATTTTCTAAACGTTAAATATAATATGGAAATTAATACTCAAGATTTATTAAAAGCTGGAGTTCATTTTGGGCATATTACCAAAAAATGGAATCCCAATATGAAATCTTTTATTTTTATGAAAAAAGGAGGAATTCACATTATAGATTTATCAAAAACCATAATAAAATTAAAAGAAGCTTGTTATGAATTATTAAAAATAATAAAAAATGGAAAAAAAGTATTATTAGTAGGAACAAAAGATCAAGCAAAAGATAAAGTTTATTTTTATTCAAAAATTATTAATATGCCTTGTGTTACAGAACGATGGTTAGGAGGTTTATTAACTAATTTTAGTACCATTCGTAAATCTATAAAAAAAATGAATAATATAGATAAAATGAAAAAAAATGGAACTTTTAATACTTTATCTAAAAAAGAAAGATTATTAATTGATAGATTGTATAATAAACTTTATAAAAATCTTGGAAGTATATCTACTATGAATCATATTCCTAGTGGAATATTTTTAGTAGATCCAGATAAAGAAAAAATAGCTTTATCAGAAGCAAAAAAACTTAAAATTCCTATATTTGCTATGGTAGATACCAATACAAATCCAAATGATATTCATTATCCAATTCCATCTAATGATGATTCATCTAAATCTATAGACATTGTTTTAAAATATATAACAGACTTTATAAAAAGTAAAATTTCAAAAAAAAAATAAAAAATTAAATAATGGATATTTCTATTTCCAAAATTAATAAACTTAGAAAAATAACAGGAATTGGTATAATGGATTGTAAAAAAGCTTTAATATGTTCTAACGGAGATATAGAAGAAGCTATTTATATTTTGAAAAAAAAAGGTGAAAAAATAGCTATAAATAGATCTGGAATAAAAATTAATGAAGGATCGGTTATTGCTTCTGTAAAAAAAGATTACTCTTATGGAACAATTATAGGAATTAGTTGTGAAACTGATTTTTTATCTAAAAGTAAAGAATTTCTAGATTTGTTACATAATACATCTATAAAATCAATAGATTTATCTGAAGAAATTTTTTTAGATTTTGTAAAAAATTCTATTAATAAACATATAGGAATATTTAAAGAAAAAATGGAATTAAAAGTTTTTGAAAAAATGAAAGCTCCTTTTGTAATAAATTATACTCATAATAATAGAATTGCTGCATTAGTAGGATTTTCTAAAAAAATAAATAAATATGTAGCTAAAGACATAGCTATGCATGTAGTAGCATTAAATCCAATTTCTATATCAGAAGAAGATTTTCCTAAAAGTATTTTAGAAAAAGAAAAAAGTATTTTTCAATATAAAATTGATAAAAATAAATCAAAAGAAATAATTGATAGAATAATTAAAGGAAAAATTAATAAATTAATTTTAGAAAATACCCTTATTAATCAAAAATTTATAAAAAATAATAAAATAACAATATTAGATTATTTAAGAAATTATGAAAAAGAATCCAAAATTCTTTTTTTCAAAAGGATAAATATTTAAAAATAATTTTTAAATATTATGAAAAAATTAATGTTATTAATTTTAGATGGATGGGGTATTAATTTAGAAAAAAATAAACTAATATCAGCTATAAATAAAGCTAAAACACCATTTATTGATTATTGTTATAATAAATATATTAATAGTCAATTAGAAGCTTCTGGAAATTATGTAGGATTACCAAAAGGACAAATGGGAAATTCTGAAGTAGGACATATTAATTTAGGATCTGGAAGAAAAGTAATTCAAAGTTTAGAAAAAATTAATATACATATTAAAAATGGATTGTTAGAAACAAAGTTAAACGATTTATTTAAACGTTTTTCTTTTAATAAAAAAAAAATTCATTTTATTGGATTATTATCTGATGGAGGAGTTCACTCTCATATGAATCATCTTTTTTATTTATTAAAAATATTTAATAAAAAAAATATAAAAAATATTTTTATACATGTATTTACTGATGGAAGAGATTCATCATCAAAAAATAGTATTATTTATATTAAGAAACTTTTGAATAAAACAAAAAAATATGGAGGAAAATTATCTTCAGTTATTGGAAGATTTTATTCAATGGATAGAAATAAAAGATGGAATAGAACTAAAATTGCTTATAATGCAATGGTAAATTGTAAAGGAATTCATGTTTGTGATATTTTTAATTACATAGAAAATTGTTATAAAAAAAAAAATACAGATGAGTTTTTATATCCGGCAATTATAACTAATAAAGATGGAATACCAATTACAAAAATTGAAAATGATGATATAGTTTTTTGTTTTAATTTTCGTCCAGATCGTTCAAGACAAATTATAGAATATTTAACAGGATATAATAATAAATATAATAAAATTAAACTGCATGCTTGTATTACAATGACATGTTATAATACAAATTATAAAAATGTATTTTCTATATTTACACAAAAAAATATATCTAATACTATAGGAGAAGTATTAGAAAAAGAAGGAAAAAAACAAATTCGTATAGCAGAAACAGAAAAATATCCTCATGTTACTTTCTTTTTTTCTGGTGGAAGAGAAACTCCTTTTAATAATGAAACTAGGATTTTATGTCAATCACCTAAAGTAAAAACTTATGATTTAAAACCAGAAATGAGTGCAATGAAAATAACTAAAAATACTATTACTATGTTAGAAAAAAACGAATTTGATTTTTTTTGTATAAATTTTGCTAATCCAGATATGGTAGGACATACAGGAAATATGAAAAAAACTATTGAAGCATGTGAAGTTGTTGATTATTGTGTTAAATTATGTTCTAAAAAAGCATTAAATAATTTATACTCAGTTATAATCGTAGGAGATCATGGTAATGCAGATTATATGATTAATAAAGATGGATCACCTAATACTACACATAGCACATCTTTAGTTCCATTTATTTTATTAGATAATGATAAAAATATTATAAATAGAAAAAAAGGAGCATTATGTGATGTAGCTCCTACAATATTATACATAATGAATTTGCCTATTCCTAATGAAATGACTGGAATTCCTATTATAAAAAAATTATAAAAATTTTGATAAAAACTATTGAAGAAATTATTTTAATAAAAAAAAGTTCTTTGTTGGCTTCTAAAACATTAGGAATGTTAACAACAAAAATAAAACCAGGAATTAATACTTTATATTTAGATAAATTAGCGAAAAATTTTATATGTGATAATGGAGGCCGTCCAGCTTTTTTAGGGTTATACAATTATCCTAATACTATATGTGCATCACCAAATCATCAAATAGTTCATGGAATACCAAATAAAAAGTTATTAAATGATGGTGATATATTATCAATAGATTGTGGTGTTTATATGAATGGATTTTATGGAGAACATGCTTATACTTTTGAAGTAGGAGAAGTATCAGAAAATATAAAAAGATTTTTGAATTTTTCAAAAAAATCTCTTTATATTGGTATTTCTAATTGTAAATCAGGTAATAATATTGGAGATATAGGTTATTCTATTCAATCTTTTATTGAAAAAAAAGGATTTTTTATAGTAAAAGAATTAGTTGGACATGGTATTGGTAAAAATATGCATGAAAAACCACAAATTCCTAATTTTGGTAAAAAAGGAAAAGGTATGAAATTGATAAATGGATTAGTATTATCAATAGAGCCTATGGTTAATATTGGAACTTCTAAAATAGTCTTTCATAAAGATGGATGGACTATTACTACTTTAGATAAAAGAGAATCTTCTCATTATGAACATAATGTAGCTATAATAGATGGAATTCCATGTCTGTTATCCACTTTTAGTTATATATATAATGAACTTAATATTTCTTCAAAAGAAGAAGATCCATTTAATAAAATTAAAATATAAAAAATATGCCTACAATACAACAATTAATTAGAAAAGGAAGAAATTCTATCAAAAAAAAAAGAAAATCTATAGCATTAGAATTTTGTCCTCAAAAAAGAGGAGTATGTACTAGAGTATATACAACTACACCAAAAAAACCTAATTCAGCTATGAGAAAAGTAGCAAGAGTTAGATTTACAAATGGTAAAGAAGTAATAACGTATATAACTGGAGAAGGACATAATCTTCAAGAACATTCTATTGTTCTAGTTAAAGGAGGACGTGTTAAAGATTTACCTGGAGTAAAATATAAAATTGTTAGAGGAGCTCGTGATACGGCAGGAGTAAATGGAAGAAAAAAAAGTAGAAGTAAATACGGAGCAAAAATAAAAAAATAAAAATAATAATGAGAAAAATTAAAAGAAAAAAAAAAAATTATATTCCCGATCCTAAATTTAATGATTCACTTGTAACACGTTTTGTTAATCATTTAATGAAAAATGGTAAAAAAGGTGTAGCATTTAGAATATTTTATAATGCAATAAAAAAAATTGATTTAATAAAAAATAAAGAAGAAAAATCTGCATTAGAAATATGGAAAGATGGATTAAAAAATGTAACTCCACATGTAGAAGTAAGAAGTAGAAGAATGGGCGGATCTAATATTCAAATTCCTGTTTCTATTTCTAATAATAGTAAAATTACAAAAGCCATGAAATTATTAGTTACTTGTGCTTCTAGTAGAAATGAAAAAACTATGGCAAATAAATTAGCATTTGAAATATGGGATGCTTTTAAAGGACAAGGTGAAGCTGTAAAAAGAAAAGAAAATATTCATAAAATGGCTGAAGCAAATAAAGCATTTTCGCATTTTAGATTCTAAATTTTTTTATGAAAAAAGATTTAAGATATACTAGAAATATAGGTATTGCAGCTCATATTGATGCAGGAAAAACTACTACTACAGAAAGAATATTATTTTATACTGGTATTAATCATAAAATAGGAGAAGTTCATGATGGAACAGCTACTATGGATTGGATGTTACAAGAACAAGAACGTGGTATAACTATAACATCGGCATCTACTTGTTGCGAATGGATATATAATAATAATAAATATCATATTAATATAATAGATACTCCAGGACATGTTGATTTTACCGTAGAAGTAGAAAGATCTATGAGAGTATTAGATGGAATGGTTGTTTTATTTAGTGCTGTTGATGGAGTAGAACCTCAATCAGAAACAGTTTGGAGACAAGCAGATAAATATAATATACCTAGAATAGCTTTTGTTAATAAAATGGATAGACAAGGTGCTGATTTTATAGATGTTTGTTTGCAAATAAAGAAAATGTTAGGGGCAAATATTGTTCCTATTCAAATTCCTATTGGATCTGGAGATAATTTTGTTGGAGTAGTAGATTTAATTTCCAGTAAAGCAATAATATGGGAAGAAAAAAATTATGGTATGACGTATAAAAATATACCTATTCCAAATAATATGAAGAATATATCTAAAATATATTATAATAAATTAATTGAAACATTATCTGAATATGATGATTATATAATGGAAAAATTTTTGTATGATGATTCAAATATATCGGAAAACGATATTATTGAATCAATACAAAAGAATACAATAGAAATGAATGTTATACCTATTCTTTGTGGATCTTCTTTTAAAAATAAAGGAGTACAATCTATATTAGATGCTATTTGTAGATATTTACCTTCTCCTCTTGATATTAGAAATATTGTTGGAGTAAATCCTATTAATCAAGAAAAAGAAATTAGAAATCCTAGTGAAAATGATCCTTTTTCTGCATTAGCTTTTAAAATATCTAGTGATCCTTTTGTAGGTAGATTAGCCTTTTTTAGAGTATATTCAGGTAAAATAGAATCAGGTTCTTATAGTTTTAATGCTAGATCAGGAAATAAAGAAAGAATATCTAGAATATATCAAATGCATGCAAATAAACAAAATCCAATTAGAGAAGTTGTAGCAGGAGATATAGCTGCAATAGTAGGATTTAAAGATATTAAAACAGGAGATACTTTATGTGATGAAAAAAATCCTATTCTTTTAGAAAAAATATCTTTTCCAGATCCTGTAATAGGATTAGCTATTGAACCTAAATATAAATCTGATATTGATAAAATGAGTATTGCTTTATCTAAGTTAATGGAAGAAGACCCTACTTTTCAGGTTAGAACTGATGATTATACTGGACAAACTATTATTTCTGGTATGGGAGAATTACATTTGGAAATTATTATAGATCGTATGAAGAGAGAATTTAAAGTTGAAGTTAATAAAGGTAATCCACAAGTAGAATATAAAGAAGCTTTAACTGAATTAATTGAACATAGAGAAGTATATAAGAAACAGACAGGAGGTAGAGGTAAATATGCTGATATATTATTTCGTTTAGAACCAGGAGATGAAAGAAAAACTGGATTGATTTTTATTAATAAAATAAAAGGAGGAAATATTCCAAAAGAATATATTCCATCTATAGAAAAAGGATGTAAAAATATGATGAAAAATGGTCCTTTGTTTGGATATGAAATAGATAATGCAAAAGTAACTGTATTAGATGGATCTTATCATTCTGTTGATTCAGATCAATTATCTTTTGAGTTAGCAGGAAAATTAGGATTTAGAGAAGCTTCTAGAAAAGCAAAACCAGTTTTATTAGAACCAATTATGAAATTGGAGGTAATTGTTCCAGAAGAAAATATGGGAGATGTTATAGGAGATTTAAATAGGAGAAGAGGTATTATACAAAATATGAATAACAGAAATAATATAAAGATAATTCAAGCGTTAGCTCCATTATCTGAGATGTTTGGATATGTAACTGTATTAAGAACATTAACCTCTGGAAGAGGGACTTCTGTTATGGAATTTTATAATTATGATAGAGTTCCTGAATCAATTATGGAAAATATGTTAAAAAATAATAATAAAATGCAAAAAAATAAAAATTAGTTATGGGATATGACATTAAAATAAAATTAAAATCTTACGATTATAATTTATTAGATAAATCTGCTGAAAAAATTGTTAATTCTGTTATTCCTACTGGAGTAGTATTGAATGGACCAGTTCCTTTACCTACAGAAAAAAAGGTTTTTACAATATTACGATCTCCACATGCAAATAAAAAATCTAGAGAACAATTTTTTTTGCCTACTCATAAGAGATTACTGCAAATTCATAATGCATCATCTAAAACAGTAGATGCATTAATGAAATTAGAACTTCCTAGTGGAGTAGAAGCTGAAATAAAAGTATAAATTAATTATGATTAGTATTATAGGTAAAAATGTAGGAATGACAAATATTTATAAAAATAATGAGAATATTGCTTGTACTGTAATTTATATAAATGTTTGTTATATAACTCAAATAAAAACAATAAAAAATGATGGATATTCATCTATTCAATTAGGAATTGAAGATAAAAATGAAAAAAATGTAAATAAACCTTTATTAGGTTTTTTTAAAAAATTAAAATTGAATCCTAAAAAAAAACTTTTAGAAGTTAAAAATGATTTTCATATTAATTATAAAATAGGACAAATGATTGATATAAAATCTTTTAGAATAAAAGAAGGAGATATAGTTAATGTTAAAGGTATTTCTAAGGGTAAAGGGTTTCAAGGTGTTGTAAAAAGACATAATTTTTCCGGTGTTGGGGAAAGAAGTCATGGTCAACATAACAGATTAAGATCTCCTGGATCTATAGGAGCTGGATCAGATCCATCTAGAGTTTTTAAAGGTAAAAAAATGGCTGGAAGATTGGGTGGAGGTAATGTTACAATTAAAAATTTAATAATATTGAAAATAGATTATAATAAAAATTTATTGATATTAAAAGGATCAGTTCCTGGAAATAAAAATTCCTATTTAATAATTAATAAAAAATAAAGTATGGAATTAAAAATTTTGGATATTGATGGAAATGATACAGATAAAAGGATTATATTTGATGATAATTTATTTTTTAAAAAATCTTATTATCATTTAGTTCATTTAGAATTGAAAAGATATTTATTTGCTCAAAGACATGGAAATAGTAAAACTAAAGAAAGAAGTGATATTACAGGTAGTACTAGAAAATTATATAGACAAAAAGGAACAGGAAATGCTAGAAAAGGAGATATAAAAAATCCTATTTTTAGAGGTGGAGGAAGGGTTTTTGGTCCTAAGCCAAAAAAATATTCAATAAAAGTAAATAAAAATACTAGAAAAATAGTAAAAAAGTTTCTTATTGAAAAAAAATTATCAAAAAATAAAATTATAATTATAGAAAAATTTCAAATAGAAAAACCAAAAACTAAAATAGTATTAAAAATATTAAAATCATTAAATTTATCAAATAAAAAATCATTATTGGTAATTGAAAAATTTGATAAAAATTTATATTTATCTTTTAGAAATTTGAAATTACATAGAATTATATGTATAAATGAATTGGATTGTTTTATGTTATTAAATTATTCATATATAATATTAACTAATATATCCATAAATAAATTTCAAAATTATTTATGTATAAAATAATTATTTATAAATGATTTTAATTAAACCTCTTATTACAGAAAAATCTTTAAAAGGTGAAAAAAGTAAATGTTATACTTTTACAATTAGGGAAATAAAATGTAATAAAAATCAGATTAAAAAAGAATTAAATAGAATATTTGGATTTTATCCAAAAAAAGTTAGAACAATTATTTATTCTGGAAAAAATAAATCTAAGTTTACTAAAAAAGGAGTTTTATGTGGAAGATCTAGATCATTCAAAAAAGTTATTGTTGAATTTGGTAAAAATCAAAATATTGATATTGATTTAAATAAAGAAATAAAAAAAGAAATTTTTTTAAATAAAAAAGTAAAAAAAGAAAATGATTTAAATAAAGAAGTAAAAAAAGAAATAAAAAAAGAAGTAAAAAAAGAAGATAAAATTGATTTAAACAAAAAAGTAAGAAAAGAAAATGATTTAAATAAAGAAGTAAAAAAAGAAATAAAAAAAGAAATAAAAAAAGAAGATAAAATTGATTTAAACAAAAAAGTAAGAAAAGAAAATGATTTAAATAAAGAAGTAAAAAAAGAAATAAAAAAAGAAGATAAAATTGATTTAAACAAAAAAAAATATTAATGTCAGTAAAAAAATTAAAACCAGTTACTCCTAGTCAAAGATTTAGAGTTAAAAATGAATTTAATCAATTATTAAATAATATTAAATTAGAAAAAAAATTATTAAAAGGAAAATCTAAAACTGGTGGAAGAAATAATTATGGAAAAAGAACAATGCGTCATATTGGAGGAGGACATAAGAAAAATTATAGAATAATTGATTTTAAAAGAAATAAAATTGGAATTACCGCAGTAATAAAATCTATTGAATATGATCCTAATAGATCTTCTTTTATTTCTTTATTATATTATGTTGATGGAGAAAAAAGATATATATTGGCAATGAATGGATTTAAAATTGGAGAAAAGATAGTTTCTGGAAAAAATATACCTATAAAAATAGGAAATGCTACTTTTTTAAAAGAAATACCCTTAGGAACTATTATATCTTGCATAGAAATTAATCCAGGTCAAGGAGCTAAAATAGCTAGAAGTGCAGGTTCTTTTGCTCAATTATTTGCAAAAGAAGGAAAATATGTTACTATAAAATTGCCTTCTGGTGAAATTAGATTATTAAGATCTGACTGTATGGCTACTATCGGTTCTATATCTAATTCTGATCATCAATTAGAAACTTATGGAAAAGCAGGAAAAATGCGAAATTTGGGTAGAAGACCTAGAACTAGAGGTGTAGCGATGAATCCTGTTGATCATCCAATGGGTGGAGGAGAAGGAAAAGCTTCTGGAGGTATTCCAAGAAATAGAAAAGGAAGTCCATCTAAAGGATTTAGAACTAGAAAAAAAAGAAAATATTCTAATAAATATATTATACAAAGAAGAAAAAAATAACGTATTATGCCTAGATCTTTAAAAAAAGGACCTTATGTTTCTCATAAACTATATAAAAAAGTTATGAAAAATATAAAATTGAACAAAAAAATTATAATTAGAACTTGGTCTAGACCAACAACTATTATTCCAGATTTTGTTGGACAAACTTTTGCAATTCACAATGGTAAACAATTTATTAATGTGTATGTTACAGAAAATATGATAGGACATAAATTAGGAGAGTTTGCTCCTACTAGAATATTTAGAGGTCATTCAGGATCAAAAAGTAAATTTAAATCTGTTAAATAATTATATGTACATTGATGAAAAAAAATAATGAAAAAAAAGAAAAAATAGCAGTAGCATCTTTAAATGGATTAAAAAATTCTCCTAGAAAAATGCAATTAATTGCAAATTTAATTCGTTATAGAAAAGTTAAAGAAGCTTTATTCATACTATCAAATAGTAGAAAAAAAGGATCAATAGATATAAAAAAATTATTAATTTCTTTATTAGCTAATTGGAATAAAAAATATGAAAATAAAAATTCGTATTATTATTCTCCATTATCTGTAGATGATTCTTTATTTTTAAAAAATGTAATAATAAATCAAGGAAAAACATTAAAAAGAATGAAACCAGTTCCTCAAGGAAGAGGACATAAAATAAGAAAAAGATCAAGTAATATTAAAATTTTTATAGTAAAAAAAGAAAAAATAAATTATGGGACAAAAAACAAATCCTATAGTTAATCGTCTTGGAATCATAACAGGATGGCAATCAAGTTGGTGTAATAATTATAAGGATAGGATAGAAGAAGATTATAAAGTAAGAAGATATATTGAAGCTAGATTTCCAAAAGGAATAATATCTCGTATTTTTATAGAAAGAACTTTAAAATTTATAACTATAACTGTTAGAACATCAAGGCCAGCTTTAATTATAGGAAAAGGAGGTGATGAAGTTGATACAGTAAGAAAAGAATTAAAAAAAATTACTAAAAAAGAAATTCAAATTAATATATCTGAAGTTAAACGTCCAGAATTAGATTCTTCTTTAGTAGCTAAAAGTATAGTAAAACAATTAGAAAATAGAGTTTCTTATAAAAAATTAATTAAAATATTTGTTATTTCTGCTATGAGAATGAATGCTCAAGGAATAAAAATTCAAATTTCTGGAAGATTAAATGGATCAGAAATGGCTAGATGTGAAACATATAAAGAAGGTAAAATATCTTTAGGAACATTTCGTGCTGATGTCGATTATCATATGGAAGTTGCTCACACTATATACGGAAGTATAGGCGTTAAAGTTTGGATTATGAAAGGAGAAGTATATGGTAAAAGAGAATTATATCCATTATTAGGATCTTATTATCATAAGAAAAAACAAAAGGGTTATTCTTATAGGAATAGAAGAAGAAAATAATAAAAAAATAATTTTTATGTTGCAACAACCTAAAAAAACAAAATATAAAAAAAAACAAAAAGGACGTATTAAAGGAAATTCTAAAAAGGGAATTTTTTTATCAAGAGGTATTTATGGAATAAAAGCTTTAGAAGCTGCTTGGATTTCTTCTAGACAATTAGAAGCAGCTAGAGTAGCTGCTACTAGATACATGAAAAGAGAAGGAAAATTATGGATAAATATTTTTCCAGATAAACCAGCAACAAAAAAACCTCAAGAAGTAAGAATGGGAAAAGGAAAGGGCCCTGTAGAATTTTGGGTTTCTGTTGTTAAACCTGGAAGGATATTATTTGAAGTAGATGAAGTTTCTGAAGAAATAGCAAAAGAAGCTTTAAGATTAGCTGCACAAAAATTACCTATTAAAATGAAATTTATATGTAAAATATGAAAAAATTAAAAATTAATTTTTTGTCAATAAAAAGTTTGAAAAAATTAATTCAATCTAGTATAGAAAGTTATAAAAATTTAAAATTAAATATTTATACAAAAAAATTAAAAAAATCTTCTGATATAAAAATTTTAAGAAGAAATATTGCTAGATTGAAAACTGAACTTAATGAAAAATTAAAAAATTATATAAATGAATAAGAATAATAAATAAAATAAAATGAATTTTTTTAAAAAAATTATAAGAAAACATAGAAAAGGAGTTGTATTAAGTGATAAAATGAATAAAACTATAGTTGTTTATGAAGTTAAAAAAGTAAAACATAAATATTACGGAAAAAGTATTCTAAAAAAGAAAAAATATTTAGTTCATGATGAAAAAAATATTTCTAAAAATGGAGATAAAGTAAATATAGTAGAAACAAGACCTATAAGCAAAAAAAAACGATGGAGATTATTAAGTATAATAAAATAAATAATGAATATAAATAAAAAAATATTATGTTATGTTGCAACAAGAATCAATATGTAAAGTTGCTGATAATACTGGAGCAAAAGAAGCTTTGGTTATAAGAGTATTAGGAGGGACAGGAAAAAGATATGCTTCATTAGGTGATTCTGTAATTGTTACTATTAAAACATCATCACCTGGAAGTAGTTCTATTAAAAAAGGACAAGTATCTAAGGCTATAATTATAAGAACAAAAAAAAGAATTAGGAGAAAAGATGGATCTTATATAAAATTTGATGATAATGCATGTGTATTGATTAATGCTACAGGAGAAATGATTGGAACTAGAGTATTTGGTCCAGTTGCAAGAGAGCTTAGAGAAAAAGAATATATGAAAATTATATCTTTAGCACAAGAAGTACTATGAAAAAAATATTAAAAAAAGGAGATAAAGTATTAATATTATCTGGAAATTACAAAGGGACTAAAAGTATTATAACAAAAATTTCATTAAAAAATGATAAAATTATAGTAAAAAATGTAAATGTTGTTAAAAAACATATTAAGCCTGGAGTAAAAAATCCAAAAGGAGGAATAATAAAAAAAGAAGCTTATATACATATATCTAATGTAATGAAATTAGAAGAAAAAAAATCATGTATTTACAGCAATAAAAATATAGGGGTAGGAATAAAAGATAAAGGAAAAGAAGAAGGAATAAAGATAGGAATAAAAGATAAAGGAAAAGAAGAAGGAATAAAGATAGGAATAAAAGATAAAGGAAAAGAAGAAGGAATAAAGATAGGAATAAAAGATAAAGGAAAAGTAAAAATATAATAATAAAATATAATAATTAATAATGAAAATTTGTTATGAACCTAAATTAAGTATTTTATATAAAAAAAATATAGTTCCTATTTTAATGGATAAATTTAAATATAAATCAATTATGCAGATTCCTAAATTAATAAAAATTGTAGTACATCAAGGAATAGGAAGTACAATATTGTCCGATAAAAAAATTATTAACAACTCTATTAAAGAAATAACAATTATAACTGGACAGAAAGCTATTCCTTGTTTTTCTAAACATGATGAATCTGGATTTAAACTTAGAAAAGGAATGTCTATAGGAGTTAAAGTTACTTTAAGAAGAAAAATTATGTATGAATTTTTAGAAAGATTCATAAAAATTTCTTTACCAAGAGTTAGAGATTTCAATGGACTAAAAGATAAATTTGATGGATTTGGAAATTATAATATAGGAATAAAAGAACAAATAATTTATCCAGAAATTAATATTGATAAAATAAAAAAAAATTTAGGAATGAATATTTCATTTGTTACTTCAACAAAAAAAGATTTAGAAGCAAAGAATCTTTTATCTTTGTTTGGAATGCCTTTTATAAAAAAATAAAAAATATTACATATGGCTAAAGAATCAGTAAAAGCAAGACAAAAAAAAAGAGAAAAAATAGTACTGAAATATAAGAAAAAAAGAAAAATGTTAAAAGAATTAAAAAAATATGATTTATTACAAAAATTACCTAGAAATGCATCTCCTGTTCGTTTGAAAAATAGATGTTCTATAACTGGTAGATGTAGAGGTTATATGCGTAAATTCGGAATATCTAGAATAGTTTTTAGAGATTTAGTATCTCAAGGACTTATTCCCGGAGTAAAAAAAGCTAGTTGGTAATAATAATTTAAAAAAATTTTATTTTTATGGATCCAATAGCTAATTTTTTAACTAGAATTAGAAATTCTTATTTATCAAAACATAAAATATTAACAATAGAATCATCAAAAATAAGAGAAAATATTTCCAAAGTTTTATTGAAAAATGGATATATATTAGGATATAAAGTTTATAATCAAGATAATAATAAAAAAATTCTTAAAATAGCTTTAAAATATTATGATAGTAAGTCTGTTATTCATAAAATAATTAGAATGAGTAAACCTGGATTAAGAAAATATTGTAAATATAGAAATATACCTCGTGTTTTAAATGGTCTTGGAATTGCTATAATATCTACTTCTAAAGGAGTAATTACAGATAAACAAGCTAAAATAAAAAAAATAGGAGGAGAAGTCTTATGTTATGTTTATTAAAATAATTATATGTCAAGAATTGGAAATAAACCTATTTTAATTCCCAAAAATGTAAATTTAAATATAGTAAATAATATTATTACAGTAATAGGTAAATTTGGAATTTTATTTCAAAATATATATAAATGTAATAAAGTAATTGAATTTAAAATAGTAAAAAATTTATTATATATTAATAATAACAATAAAAATAACAAAAAATATAAATCTTTACATGGATTATATCGAGTTTTAATAAATAATATGATTATTGGTGTTTCATTAGGATTTAAAAAAGAATTAGAATTAGTCGGTGTAGGATATAAAGTTGATTATATAAGTAATATTAGAGTTCTAAATATGAATTTAGGATTTTCTCATAATATTATGATTCAAGTTCCTAATGAAATTAATATAGAAATAAAATCAGAAAAAGGAAAAAATTATTTTATTATTATTAAATCTTGTGATAAACATTTATTGGGAATTTTTTCATCTAAAATTAGATCATTTAGAAAACCTGAACCTTATAAAGGAAAAGGAGTTAAATATACAACAGAAATAATTAAAAGAAAAACTGGAAAATCTGCATAGTTAATGAAAAAAAAAATATTAGGAAATTTTGAAAAACCTAGAATATCAATTTTTAGAAGTAATAAACAAATTTATGTACAAGTAATTGACGATGTATTAGGTAATACAGTAACATCATTTTCATCAAAAAAAATAGAAGATATAGATAAAAAAATGACTAAAATTAAACAGTCTTATAAAGTTGGATTAATATTAGGATTAAAATTAAAAAAATTGAAAATAAAAAAATTAGTTCTTGATAAGAAAAATTATTTATATCATGGAAGAATTAAATCATTGGCTGATGGAATTAGAAGTGTTGGAATAAAATTTTAATGTTATGAAAAAAATGATAATGCAATATATTTTTTCTAATAAAGAAAAAAAAACAAAATATTTAGGACTAGAATTAAAAGAAAAATTAATAGGAGTTACAAGAGTTTGTAAAGTAACTAAAGGAAGAAGATATTTTAGTTTCAGTGCAATTGTTGTTAAAGGAGATGAAAATGGAATGGTAGGATATGGATTTGGAAAATCTAAAGAAGCACCTGATGCAATAAGAAAAGCTGGAGATCAAGCTAAAAGAAATTTACATAAAGTTTGTATATGTAATGGAACAGTTCCTCATAAACAAGAGGCAAAATATAGAGGAGCATATGTATTAATAAAACCAGCATCTAATGGAACAGGAATTATTGCTGGAGGTTCTTTAAGAGCTGTTCTTAAAGCTTCAGGATTAAAAAATGTTTTATCTAAATCTAAAGGTTCTTCTAACCATCATAATATAATAAAAGCAGCAATAAAAGCACTTAGTAAAGTAAGAGATGTTAATATTATATCAAAACAAAGAGGAATTGATATAAAAAAAGTTTATAATGGATAATGATAATTATGAATAAATTAAGAAAAAAAAAAAATAAAATACGTTTAGGAAGAGGACAAGGAAGTGGAAAAGGAGGAACATGTGGAAGAGGACATAAAGGTGCTAAATCTAGATCTGGATATTCTAGAAAAATAGGATTTGAAGGAGGACAAATGCCTTTACATAAAAGGATTCCTAAATTTGGATTTAGAAAAAGAAGTAAAAAAATTATTGGAATAAATTTAGATACAATACAAAAATGTATAAGTAAAAATAATCTTAATAAAGATGATCTTATATGTAAAGAATTACTATTTAAAAAAAAAGTAATTAATAAAAATATTCCTATAAAAGTTTTAGGAAGAGGGAAATTAAAAATTCCTATAAGAATACATGCATATAGATTTAGCAAAAAAGCTTTAAAAATTATAAATGAAATAGGTGGAAAAACAATATTAAAATAATAAGAAAATTCTTAATTTTTTTAACAAAAAAATTAAGAATTTATATTAATTAAAATAATTATGAATAATTTTTTTAAAAATATTCATAACATATGGAACGTAAAAGAATTACGAAAGAAAATAATAATAACTTTAAGTATATTATTAATATATCGTTTTGGAGCTTATATTCCTATTCCTGGAATAAATCCATTAGGAATTAATAATTTTATTGAAAGATTTAATTCAGAATCTAAAGGATTGATTCATATACTTTCTTCTTTTACTGGAGGAGCTTTTAATAGAGCTTCTATATTAGCATTAGGAATTATGCCTTATATTTCTTCTTCTATTATAATGCAATTAATGTGTATAATAATTCCTAATTTACATAAACTACAAAAAGAAGGGGAAAGTGGTAGAAAACAAATTAATTTTATTACAAGATGGTTAACCATAATAATATGTATGTTTCAAGCATTTGTTTATCTTACATCACTAACAAAACAATTAATTCCATTTTCTTCTTTTTTTAATTCTGTTTATTTAATTGACATTAATTCATTTTATGGTAAAATAATATTTTGGATTATAGGTATACTTACATTAACTTCTGGTACATTATTTACAATGTGGTTAGGTGATAAAATTACAGATATAGGAATAGGAAATGGTATTTCCTTAATAATAATGTCAGGAATAATATCTAAGCTTCCAGATGCTATAATTAAAGAAATATATTATAAATTAAGAATAGATAATTATGGAATTATATTTTTATTTATAGAATTTTTATTATGGTTATTAGTTATTTTATTTTCTATAACTATTATTCAAGCTATTAGAAAAATTCCAGTTCAATATGTATCTCATTATAAAACATTTTTAACATCAAATTATTTTTTATTGAATAAAAAACATCAGTATATTCCATTAAAAATGAATTCAGTTGGAGTAATGCCTTTAATATTTTCTCAAGCTATTATGTTATTTCCAATAACTTTTTATAATTATATAGAAAATTCTAATATAAAAAAGTTTTTTCATTTATTTCAAGATATTTATGGATTATGGTATAATCTAACTATAGCTATACTTGTTATAATTTTTACATTTTTTTATACAGCTATTACTATTCCAGTTAATCAAATGGCTGATGATTTAAAAAGAAATGGAGGATATGTTCCTGGAATAAAACCTGGAAAAGAAACATCTGAATATATAGATTATATTTTATTTTATATTACTTTTCCTGGATCGATTTTATTATCTATAATATCAATACTTCCATCTTTAATATTTAGATTAGGTATTACTCAAGGATTTTCATTGTTTTATGGAGGAACTTCTTTATTAATAGTTGTTGGAGTTATATTAGATATTGTTCAGCAAATAAATATATATTTATTAAATTATCATTATGATGATTTAATGATGAAAAATCGTAGAATTAAATATACTAAATTGTAATTTTTTTTGTATATTAAAAATTTAATAACAAATTTTTTTCTAATAATTTATTTTAAATGGCTAAACAAAAACATATTGAAGTTGATGGTACTATTATAGAATCTTCTCCAAATGCAATGTTTCGTGTAAAATTAGAAAATGGATGTATAGTTAAAGCTCATATATCTGGAAAAATGAGAATGCATTATATAAAAATTCTACCTGGAGATAAAGTTAGATTAGAAATGTCTTCTTATGATTTAGAAAGGGGAAGAATAACTTATAGATATTAAATTAAATAAATTTTAAAAAATTATTTTATGAAAATAAGAGCTTCTTTAAAAAAAAGAACTAGTGATTGTATAATTGTAATTAGAAAAGGAAAATTACGAATTATTAATAAGAAAAATCCAAGATTTAAACAAAAACAAGGATAAAAACATTAATTTATGTCAGTTAGGATTTCAGGTGTAGATATTCCAGATTATAAAAACGGTATTATAGGATTAACCTCTGTTTATGGTATTGGAAAAAGCATATCTAAAAAAATTTTACATTCTGTTAATGTAAATGAAAATAAAAAAGTAAAAGATTGGTCTGATGATGAAATTAGTAAAATTAGAAAATATATATCTGATAATATAAAAATTGAAGGAGAATTAAGATCTGATATTCAATTTAATATTAAACGTTTAAAAGATATAAATTGTTATATAGGAATAAGACATAGAAAAGGATTACCATTAAGAGGTCAAAAAACTAAAAATAATTGTAGAACTAGAAAAGGAAGAAAAAAAACTGTAGCAAATAAAAGAAAAGTTACAAAATAAAATTATAAAATATGAGTAAATCATCTAAAAATAAAAAAAAAAAGAAATCTGTTTTGGTTGACGTAGTTGGAGAAGCTCACATTCAATCTAGTTTTAATAATATAATTATAACTTTAACTAATAAAAAAGGAGATGTAATAGCATGGTCTTCTGCTGGAAAAATGAATTTTAAGGGATCAAAAAAAAATACACCTTATGCTGCTCAGATAACAGCAGAAAATGTAGCAAAAGCAGGATTAAATGCTGGAATAAAAAAAATAGAAGTAAAAGTAAAAGGACCTGGAGCTGGAAGAGATGCAGCAATAAGAGCTTTAAGTAATTCTGGAATAATAGTTACTGTAATTAAAGATATAACACCACTACCTCATAATGGATGTAGACCTCCTAAAAGGAGAAGAGTATAAAATAAAATATTATAATAATGGCAAGATATACAGGTCCTAAAACTAGAATATCTAGAAGATTTGGTGAATGTATTTATGGAGAAGATAAATATTTCAATAGAAGAAAATATTCAGCTGGACATCATGGAAATAGTCGTAGAAGATCAAAACGATCAGAATATCTTATTCAATTAATGGAAAAACAAAAAGCTAAATATACTTATGGAATATTAGAACGTCAGTTTGAAAATTTATTTTTTGAATCTACTAGAAAAAAAGGAATTACTGGTGAATTATTATTACAAGCTTGTGAAAGACGTTTAGATAATATAGTTTTTAGATTAAATTTTTCTCCTTCTAGACCATCTGCACGTCAAATTGTATCTCATCAACATATTATGGTAAATAATAAAGTTGTTAATATTCCTTCTTTTAGATTAAAACCAGGAGATAAAATTATGGTAAAATCTAAAAATCATCCAGTAATATTAGACTCTATTAATAAAAAAAATAAAATATCAGTAGATTGGTTAATTTTAGATGAAAAAAATATGATAGGAATATTTAGATCTATTCCAAATAGAAAACAAATACCTGAAAATATTAACGAACAATTGATTGTAGAATTATATTCAAAATAAAGAATAAAAAAAATTTTATATGGCTATTTTAGATTTTGTTAAACCTGACAAGATTTTAGTTACTGAATTTTCAAATAAAAAAGGTATTTTTCATTTAAAACCATTAGAACCTGGATATGGAATAACATTAGGAAATTCATTAAGAAGAGTTTTACTTAGTTCTTTAAAAGGGTTTGCCGTAACTTCAATTAAAATTGAAGGAGTTAAATATGAATTTTCTACTATAAAAGGGGTAGCAGAAGATGTAACTGAAATTGTATTAAATTTTAAAAAAATTAGATTAAAACAAATAATTCCAGGAACTCAAAAAGAAGTTGTTAACGTAGTTATTAGTGAAAAAGAAAAAATAATAACAGGAAAAATATTAAATAAATTTATTTTAGGATTTCAGATTTTAAATCATGATTTAGTTATATGTAATAAAGAAGAATTTTTAGACTTAAAAATAAGTTTTACTATAGAAGAAGGAAGAGGATATGTCCCTGCAGAAGAACATAAAAAAGAAAATTATATAATAGGAACTATTCCTATAGATTCTATATTTACACCAATTGTAAATGTAAAATATTCAGTTGAAAGTTGCCGTGTAAAACAAAAAACTGATTTTGAAGATTTATCATTAGAAATAAAAACAGATGGATCTATTTTACCTAAAAAAGCTTTAATGGAAGCTTCAAAAATATTAATTCAGTATTTATCTATTTTTTCTTCAGAAAAAATAGACAAAAAAGAAAAAGTAAAAATAAAAAGAAATAAAAAAAAATATAACGAAGAATTTTCAAAAATGCGTACATTATTAAAATCAAAATTAAGCGAAATGGATCTTTCTGTTCGTACAAAAAATTGTTTAAAATTAGCATCAATAAATACTATAGAAGAATTAGTAAATTGTAATAGAAATTCTATGTTAAAAATGAGAAATTTTGGAAAAAAATCTTTAGATGAATTAGAAGGAAAAATGAAAGAAAAAGGATTATATTTTGGAATGAAAACATCTGATTATAAATTAAATACAAATGAAAAAAATAATATGTTTTAATATTTTAAATATTTTTTATGAATCATGGAAATAAAAAAAATTCTTTAGGAAGAAAAAATAAACATAGAAAATCTATGCTTTCCAATATGGCTTCTTCTTTAATAAAAAAAAAAAGAATTTTTACTACACTAGCAAAGGCTAAGGTATTAAGAAAATATATAGAACCTATTATAACAAAATCAAAATCTAATACAACACATGCAAGAAGAAGAGCTTTTTTTTATTTAAAAGACAAAAAAGCTGTTTCTAATCTATTTGATGATTCATTTAATAAAGTTAGAAAACGTTTAGGTGGATATACTAGAATACTAAGATCAGGATATAGAAATGGAGATAATTCAATAATATCATTTATTGAATTAGTAGATTTTAATGAAAATTTTTATTCTAAAAAAATTAAAACAACAAGAAAAAGAAGAAAAAAAAATATAAAAGTTGATAATGGGAGTAATAAATAAAATTATAGCTAGACAAATATTAGATTCTAGAGGATTTCCTACTGTAGAAGTAGATTTATTTACAAATAAAAATTCTTTAGGAAGAGCTTCTATACCTTCTGGTGCATCTGTAGGAAAAAATGAAGCATTTGAATTACGTGATAAAAACAATAATTTTTTTTCTGGAAAGGGAGTAAAAAAATCTGTTAAAAATATAAATAATATTATTGCTCCAGAATTAATTGGAAAATCTGTTTTTGATCAAATTAATATTGATAGAACAATGTTAAATTTAGATGGTACAAAAAATAAAAAAATATTGGGAGCTAATTCTATTTTAGCTGTTTCTATAGCAGCAACAAAAGCTGCAGCTATTGAACTAAATTTACCATTATATAAATATATTGGAGGAATATATTCTTGTGTATTACCAATTCCTTTAATGAATATAATTAATGGAGGTAAACATTCTAATGCATGTATAGCTTTTCAAGAATTTATGATTGTACCAATGAAAGCTAATAATTATATAGAATATCTTCAAATAGGTCATAGTATTTTTTATAATTTAAAATATTTATTAAACAAAGATGGATTTTCAACTGGATTAGGAGATGAAGGAGGGTTTTCTCCAAATATTATAGGAACGGAAAAAGTTTTAGATAAAATATTGGAAGCAATACATTTATCTAATTATGAACCATATGATGATGTTGGAATTGCTATAGATTGTGCTTCATCTGAATTTTATGATAAAGATAAATATGATTATTCTAAATTTGAGAAAAATACAGAAATATCTTCTATAAAATCAAGAGAAGATCATGCACAATATTTATCTTTTTTAATTAATAAATATCCTATTATATCTATTGAAGATGGAATGGCTCAAAATGATTGGAAAGGATGGAAAATTTTAACTAATGAAATAGGAGATCAAGTACAATTAGTTGGAGATGATTTGTTTGTAACTCAAGTTGATAAATTAAAATATGGTATAGAAAGAAGAATAGCTAATTCTATTCTAATTAAACTTAATCAAGTAGGAACTTTAACTGAAACTATTGAAACTATTAATTTTGCAAAAAATAATAAATATCAAAATATAATATCACATCGTTCTGGAGATACAGAAGATTCTTTTATATCAAATTTATCAGTTGCATTTAATATAAAACAAATAAAAACTGGATCAATATGTAGATCTGAACGTAATTCAAAATATAATGAATTATTACGTATTGAAGAATTAATTGGAAAAAATTCTATTTGTCCATCATGGATTCAATAAATAATTTAATTATTTAATTAATTTTATAATAAAATAATCCAAATGGTAGTTTTAATATTCTTTATTGGATATTTGTTTATTATATTTGGAAATATTATTTCAATAAATAAAATTATCCCATCTATTTTAATGGCTATTATATGTTGGTCATTAATAATATATTTAAATCTTCCAGTATATGAATTAAGTCAATATTTAATAAGAAAAGATCCTAATAATTTATTATTATTATATTTAGGAAAAACATCTGAAATAATATTTTTTTTAATTGGAGCAATGTTAATTATTTCTATTCTTGATGAATTTTTTGCATTTGAAGCATTAAAAGAATTATTCTATACTGATACAAAACGAAAATTTTTATGGAAATTAAGTATTACATCTTTTTTATTATCAGCAATAATAGATAATCTTACAGCAAGTATAGTCTTAATATCTTTATTAAGAAAAACAATACCAAATTACAAAGAACGTTTATACTATTTGGGATTAATTATAATATCTGCTAATTCTGGAGGTGTATGGTCTCCAATTGGAGATATAACAACAACTATGTTATGGATATCTAAAAAAGTTACTATTTTTTATTTATTAAAAAAAGTTTTTATTCCATCTTTAATATGTATGATTGTTTCTACATGTATAATATCTAATTATCCTATTTTTAATGGTAATATTTATTTTAAAAAAAATAAATTATCAATTAATAATATTAAAGAAGGTTTTTTTATGCTAAAAATTGGATCATTATTAATGATACTTGTTCCAATATACAAAATTATCATAGGAATTCCTCCATATATGGGAATGATGTTTTCTTTGGGAGTACTTTTATGTATATGCTTAATTAAACATGGAAAAAAATTTAATGATTGTATAGATGATATTTTAAAAAAATTAGATCTTTCTGGTATTTTATTTTTTTTTGGAATATTATTGTCTATTTCTTCTATGGAATCATTAGGTATATTATATAATTTTTCTAATTGGATAAATAATGTAATATATGAATGGAAAATAACTTCTTTTATATTTGGTCTTATTTCATCTATGATAGATAATATACCTCTTGTTGCTGCAACTATATCTATGTTTTCTTATTCTTATTTTATTGATCATGATATTTGGCATTATATAGCTTATGTTTCTGGAACTGGAGGTAGTTTATTATTAATAGGATCTGCTGCTGGAGTAGCAGCAATGGGATTAGAAAAAATAGATTTTATTTGGTATTTGAAAAAAATTAGTTGGATAGCTTTAATTGGATATATATCTGGATTTATATATTTGATATTATAAAATAATAATATATTTATATATTAATTTTTTTTATTAAAAATTCAACTAAATTTCCAACAGAGTAAGGTAAAACAAAACATATTGGAATCATGATTATTTTAAACCATAATGGAAATGGATTAAATATTATAAGTAATAAAGTATTTATAGAAAAAATAAATCCAGTTAAAATTGAATATGCTTTTTTTGCTTTTTTTACAATAAAAGCTGTTATTATTTCACTAGAAAAAAGTCCAATTATATAATATATAATTATTATAAGTAAAAATTTGTTAAAATATTCTGATAAAATTATTTTAATATTTTTTAGTTCAATATTTAAATATAATTTTTTTCTCATTTCTATAAATAAAATTATTAATTCTAAATAACTAATAAATATACCTAAAAAAATTGCTAATATATTTCTAAACATTAATATATTAATATAAAAAATTTTTGTTTATTTTAATAAAATTAATTAAATATTTAATTCATATTATGAATCAATTAATAGATTGGATTACAATAAAAAATTATAAAGATATTTTATTTTTTATTTGTAATGGAATTGCTAAGATAGAAATTAATAGACCAAGATATTGTAATGCATTTCGTGTAAAAACAGTAGAAGAAATGATAAATGCCATTGAAATATGTGGAAATAGAACAGATATTGATGTTTTAATTATAACAGGAAATGGAAATAAATATTTTTGTTCAGGAGGTGATCAAAGAACTAGAGGTCCAGGAGGATATTTAGGAGAAGATGGTCAGCCAAGATTAAATATATTAAATTTTTATAAAAAAATACGAGAATTACCTAAACCAGTTATAGCTATGGTTAATGGATTTTCTGTTGGAGGTGGACATGTATTACATGTTGTTTGTGATTTAACTATAGCATCTAATAATGCTATATTTAGTCAAGTAGGACCAAAAGTTGGATCTTTTGATGGTGGTTTTGGAAGTTCTTATTTAGCTCGTAATGTAGGGCAAAAAAAAGCAAGAGAAATTTGGTTTTTATGTAAAAAATATAATGCAAAAGAAGCTTTAGATATGGGATTAATTAATAAAATAGTAGATATAAATGAATTAGAAAATGAAACAATAAAATGGTGTAAAATAATACAGAAAAGAAGTCCAATGTGTTTAAGATTAATTAAAAGGTGTTTAAATGCTGAATTAGATGGTCAACACGGACTAATGCAATTAGCTGGAGATGCTACTTTAATGTTTTATTTAATGGAAGAATCACAAGAAGGAAAAAAAGCTTTTTTAGAAAAAAGAGATCCAAATTTTAAAAAATTTAAAAAATTTTTATGAAATTAAAATATTGGATATATTTATCTAGAATACATACAATTCCATTATCTTTATCAGGATTAACATCAATATTTTTACATATATATAATAAAGTTTATTTTAATGATAAAATTATTTATATATATATACTATGTATAATAACAGCTGTTTTATTACAAATATTATCAAATATTTCAAATGATTATGGAGATAATAAAAAAGGATTAGATAGATTGTTTTTTATAAGAAAAAAAGTTATTAGTTCTGGATTAATATCTGATGTTCATATAAAATATTCAATTTATATATTATCTATATTATCTTTTTTATCTGGAATTATGCTTATATATGTATCAATATTATTGACATCTTTAAATAATTTATATTCATTTATTTATTTATTAGGATTAATTTTATGTATATATACATCTATATCTTATTCATTAGGAATAAATTATGGATATATTATAGGAATTAGTGATTTATTAGTATTAATATTTTTTGGATTTGTTCCTATTATATTTAGTTATTTTTTATATACTCATTTATTTCCAACAGTAGATATAATATTTTTATCTTTATCCATAGGATTATTTAATGCATCAGTTTTAAATATAAATAATATGAGAGATATGGATTATGATCTTTTATGTAAAAAGAAAACATTGGCTACATATTTAGGACCAAAATATATAAAATTATATCATACAATAATTATATTAACAGCAATAACTTTAGGTTATATTTTTCTTTTTATTAATAAAAAGAAAAATTATCAATTTATTTTATTAAATATAATTTTATTATTTACAATTAAACATATTATAAATATATATTTATTATTTAATAATAAAAATAAAAATAGTTTATTTACATTAGAACTAAAAAAATTAGTTTTAATTATTTTTATATATGGATTAATTATAGGAATATAAATTAAATTTTTATGAAATTAACTTTTTTATATCATAGTACATATTTATTAGAAATAAATAAATATAAATTAATAATAGATCCATTTTTTTATGATAAAAAATTATTATATAATAATATAATATCAAAATATATAAATAATAAAATTAATTATATATTATTAACACATGCACATTATGATCATGTAGATGATGTTAACTTTTTTTATAAAAAAAATCCAGATATATTATTAATATCTAATTATGAGATATCTTCTTTTTTTGAAAAAAAAGGAATAAAAACATATGGAATAAATTATGGATCTTTTATTGAATTTCCATTTGGATTATTAAAATATGTAATTGCTATTCATTCTAGTTCTTTTTTAAATGGTACTTATGGAGGTAATCCAGGTGGATTTTTATTACATACTAAAGAAAAAAATATATATCTATCAGGAGATACTTCTGTTACATATGATATGAAATTAATTCCAAAATATGGAAAAATAGACTTGTCTGTTCTTTCAATAGGAGGAACTTATACAATGGGTGTTGAAGATGCTATTATTGCGTCTGAATTATTAAAATGTGATAATATTTTAGGTGTTCATTATAATACTTTTGAAAATATTAAAATTGATAAAAAAAAATCTATTGAAATGTTCTATAATAATGGAAAAAGATTGATTTTATTAAATACAGGTGAATCTATAAATATTTAAATAATTTTTTATGTTAAATTTTTTTTTAAAAAAAAAATTTTATTTTTTAGAAAAAATTTGTATAATTCTCAAAAATTTTTTAAAAAAAATATAATATGGATTATTTTTATTATAGATAAATATAAAAGAATAGGTGTAGGAGAATATAATTCAATTATATTAAATAATAAAAAATTTATAATAAATTCATACAAAATTAAACATGAAATTAATAATTTATTAAAATTAAATAATAGAAATATTACATATAATTTTTATATAAATAATATATCTAATCCTTCTATTTTATTTGCTTTAGAACAAGCTTTTTTATTTTTAAAAAAAGGAAAATTTCCAATATTATATAAATCTGAATTTACTAAAGGAATAAAGGGGTTGCCAATAAATGATTTATTATGGTTAAATATATGGAAAGAAAATAAAAAAAAAATTTTATATAATAAAATAAAAAAAAAGATTTTTTATGGATTTAAATCTATAAAAATAAAAATTAGTAAAAATGATATTGATTATCAAAGTTTTATTATAAAAAAAATAGGATACAAATATCCAAAATTACAAATACGATTAGATGCTAATGGATGTTTTAATAATATTAATGAATATTTATTTTTTATAAATAAAATTAAAATAATAAAATCTATATATTATTTAGAACAACCAATATTACCAGGGAAATGGAAAAATATGGCTGAAATATGTAAAATATCTCCTATTCCTATAGCATTAGATGAAGAAATAATAGGTATTAATAATTTAAAAAAAAAAAGAAAAATACTAGATTTTATAAAACCAAAATTTTTAATTATTAGGCCTAGTGCTAATGGAGGTTTTTATGAATCTGAAGAATGGATATCAGAAGCTTGTAAAAGAGGAATTAAATGGGGGGTTAGTTCATCTTTAGAAAGTAATATAGGAATTAATATTATTTCTCAATGGACTTTTATTATGAATAATAAATATAAAAAATATAATTCTTATTTTCATGGATTAAATACAAAAAATATTTATAAAAATAATATATCTATTACTAATATTAGTATTAATTCTAAAAATGGATTTCTTTGGTATAAAAAAAATAATAAATAATTTTTATAAAAATGTGGATAGATTTTTCTAATAAAAAAATTATATTTCCAAAGAATGATTCTATATGGAGTAATTCTATTAAATCTTTTTTGAATGATTGGAATGATAATAATTCTGTAATAGAAATTAAAACTTCTGGAACAACAGGAAATTGTAAAAAAATATTTTTAAAAAAAAAATATATAATTCAAAGAGCTATAGAATCTGTAAAATATTTAAAATTAAATAAAAAAAATATTATAGGATTATTATGTTTATCTCCAAATTTTATAGCATCAAAAATGTTTTTGATTCGTTCTATGATATTTAAATGGAAAATTTTATGTATTCCTCCATCATATAATCCATTAAAAAATATAAAAATATATAATTTTGATATTGCATCAATGATTCCTATGCAAGTTTTTTTTAGTATAAAATATTTAAAAAAAATTAAAAATATTTTAATAGGAGGATATTCTATATCAAATTATTTGATAAACAAACTAAAAAATATATCATCAACAAATTTTTATGCTACATATGGAATGACAGAAACTTATGGACATATAGCATTATGTAAAATAAACAATAATATTGATAATTATTATTTTAGATTATTAAAAAATATAAATATTAAAATAGATAAAAGAAATTGTTTAATAGTAAATTTTCCTAAAATGAATAATATTTTTATTAAAACAAATGATATTGTACATTTAAAAAATAATAATACATTTAAATGGATAGGAAGATACGATAATATTATTAATACTGGAGGAATAAAAGTAATTCCTGAACAATTAGAAAATATTATAAGTAATTTTATTCCTTATAATAAAAGATTTTTTATATCTTCTATTCCAGATAAAATTATAGGAGAAAAAATAATTTTAATTATAGAAGGATCTTTTTTTAAAATAAAAATTCCAGAACGTTTATTTAAAGGAGAAAAAAAATATTTAAAACCAAAAATAATTTTTTTTATAAAAAATTTTGAAGAAAATTTTTTAGGAAAAATAAGAAAAAAGAATATTACAAAAAAAATTATGAAAAAATATAAATATTGATAAATATATTTATTTTTTTTTAATTTCATTTTTAAATAAAAAACTTAATTTTTTAATAAAAGTTTTTGTATCCAAAAAATTTGTATTAATATCATTTTCAGTTTTTCTATTAATAGAAAAAAATAAATCTTTAGTTAAATTTCCTTTTTCTATAAAATTTATACAAGATTTTTCAAGTTTTTTAGAAAAAATTTCTAGTTCTAGATTTTTATCTAAAAAAGCTCTATGTTTAAGTCCTATAATCCAAGAAAATAATAACGCTATTGGATTTGTTGATGTAGATAATCCTTTTTTATATAATTTATAATGTCTAGTTATTGTTCCATGAGCTGCTTCAGATTCTAATGTTTTTCCATCTGAAGTTAGTAAAATAGAGGTCATCATTCCTAATGAACCAAATCCTTGAGCAATACAATCTGATTGTATATCTCCATCATAATTTTTACACGCCCATATAAACCCTCCATTTGATTTAATTACTTTAGCAATCATATCATCTATTAAATAATGTTCATATTTTATATTAATATTTTCAAATTTAGATTTATATTCATTTTTATATAAATTATGAAATATATCTACGTATTTACCATCATATGATTTTAGAATTGTATTCTTTGTAGAAAGAAAAAGTGGATATTTTTTATGTATAGAATAATTAAAACAAGAATGAGCAAATTTACATATAGATTCATCTGTATTATACATTCCCATAGCAATTCCTTTATTTTCAAAATGAAAAATTTTAAATTTTTTTGAATCATTTATATTTTTGTCTGGTATAAATGTAATATATAAAGTTCCTTTTTCTTCAATAGGAAAATCAATAGCATTATATTGATCTGCATAAGCATGTCTGGCAATACATATTGATTTTTTCCATCCTGGAATAAATTTAGTAATATTTTTTATTATTATAGGTTCTCTAAACACAGTACCATTTATAATATTTCGAATTGTTCCATTTGGAGATTTCCACATTTTTTTTAGATTAAATTCTTTAACTCTTTTTTTATCTGGAGTTATTGTTGCACATTTTATTCCTACATTATATTTTTTTATAGCATATGCTGCATCTATTGTAATTTGATCATTTGTTTTATCTCTATTTTTTATTCCTAAATCAAAATATTTAATTTCAATATCTAAATAAGGAAATATAAAATATTTTTTTATATACTTCCATATAACTCTAGCCATTTCATCTCCATTTATTTCTACAATAGGATTTTTTACTTTTATTTTCATAATATATATTTTTAATTTTATAAAATTTATTTACTTTAAATAACTTAATGAAATTTAATATGATTGAATTTTGTAAATTATGATTAATTTAAAATTTCCGAAAACCATTTTTGAAGAAAATAACAAAAAAAATAAAAAATTTCCTAACAAAAATAAATCAAAACTTTTTGTAGAAAAATTATTTCATTTATTATTTACTCCAGATTCATCTTTATTAAAAAATGAAATAATTTTTAAAGAAAATTATAAAGTTTTATATAAAACTTTATGTTCAATTTTTATAGAATTAAGTTTATCAAAAAAAAATTCAGAAATTCTTTCTACAGTATTTTTTAATCAAATACCAAATATATATCATATGCTGTTAATAGATGCTAATGCAATATTAAATTCTGATCCAGCTGCAAATTCAATAGAAGAAATATTTTTAACTTATCCAGGATTTTTTGCTACTGCATTGTATAGAATAGCTCATCAACTTTGGATTCAAAAAATTCCAATAATTCCTAGATTAATTACTGAATATGCTCATAGTAAAACAGGAGTAGATATTCATGCTGCTGCAAAAATAGGAAAAGCTTTTTCAATAGATCATGGAACTGGAATTGTAGTAGGATCCAGTACTAATATAGGAAATAGAGTTAAAATATATCAAGGAGTAACTCTTGGAGCTATTTATGTAGATAAAAAATTATCTAATATTAAACGTCATCCTACTATAGAAGATAAAGTTACTATTTATGCTGGAGCTACTATTCTTGGTGGTAATACAATAATAGGACATGATAGCATTTTAGGTGGAAATGTATGGATAACTAGAAGTGTTCCTCCATATTCTATAGTTTATCAAAAAAATGAAATAAAAATGAGAAATAATAATTCTTTTATTAATTCTATCGATTTTAATATATAAAAAAAAATTTAATTTAATGATGAAAGTAAAAAATATTCTAGAAACTATTGGAAATACTCCTCATATTCATCTTAATCGTTTATTTCCTGGAAGAAATATATGGATGAAATTAGAAAGAAATAATCCAGGAGGAAGTATAAAAGATAGAATAGCTTTATCTATGATAAATGATGCAGAAAATAAAGGAATAATAAATAAAGGTGATATTATAATAGAACCAACATCTGGAAATACAGGGGTAGGATTGGCTATAGTTTCTGCTGTAAAAGGTTATAGACTTATTTTAGTAATGCCAGAATCTATGAGTATGGAAAGACGAAAATTATTTTCTATTTTTGGAGCAAAATTTGTTCTTACACCAAGAGAAAAAGGAATGAAAGGTTCTATTGAAAAAGCAAATGAATTAGTTGATATAATTCCTAATTCATGGATGCCTAAACAATTTGATAATATATCAAATCCAGATATTCATAAAAAAACTACTGCACAAGAAATTTTATATTCATTTCCTAATGGAATAGATTATTTTATTACTGGAGTTGGAACTGGTGGTCATATTACAGGTATAGGAGAAGTATTAAGAAAAAAATTTTCAAAAATAAAAATATTTTCTGTAGAACCAATAGAATCTCCAGTAATATTTGGAGGAAAATCAACTCCTCATAATTTACAAGGATTAGGTGCTGGATTTATTCCATCTATTTTAAATAAAAAATTGTTAAATGGAACTTTTTTAGTTTCTAAAGAAGAAGCATTTAATTTTATGAAAAAAATTGCAAAAAAAGAAGGAATATTAGTTGGAATATCTACAGGAGCATCTTTATCTGCTATAAATAATAATATTGATAAATTTCCTAAAGAATCAATTATATTAACAATAAATTATGATACTGGAGAAAGATATATATCAGTAGATAATTTATTTTGTTAAAAAAATTAAAATAATAATCATGTTAACCAATAATAAAATATTTATTGATTTAATAAAAAAATCTTCTAAAGAAGATATTATATGGATGTATGGATATATATCTGGATTTTTATGTAATTTTTTAAATTTAGAAAATAAAATAGAAAAGAATATAATTACATTAGTTTATAGTAGTGAAACTGGAAATGCTGAAAATTTAGCATTTTATATGTTTAATAAAATGAAAAAAGAAAAATTAAACATAAGATTATTTGATTTAAATGATTATTGTTTATTTGAATTAGAGAGAGAAAGTTATTTATTGATAATAATGAGTACTTATGGGGATGGAGACCCTCCTTCTTCGGGAAAAGATTTTTTTTATTTTATTCATAATAAAAATATTGAATTAAATAAACTTAGATATAGTGTATTAGCTTTAGGAGATAAATCTTATGTTAATTTTTGTAAAGCTGGAGAAGATGTAGATAAACGTCTTGAATATTTAGGTTCTACTAAAATTTTAGATTTATATAAATGTGATACAGATTATAAAAAAAAATCAGAATATTGGATTAATAATATCATATATTTTTTTAAAAAAAATATAGAAAATAGTAAAAAAAATATAGAAAATAGTAAAAAAAATATAGAAAATAGTAAAAAAAATATAGAAAATAGTAAAAAAAATATAGAAAATGGAATTATATTAAATAATAAAATTTTAAATAAAAATAAAAATAGAAAAATTC
Organism: Blattabacterium cuenoti; assembly: GCF_014252315.1. Taxonomy (GTDB): domain Bacteria; phylum Bacteroidota; class Bacteroidia; order Flavobacteriales; family Blattabacteriaceae; genus Blattabacterium; species Blattabacterium cuenoti_AI. The sequence goes on along the minus strand of NZ_CP059216.1, from coordinate 352,093 downwards.
ATCATATAGAAATATATAATATTTCTAATAAAGAATATCTTCCTGGAGATTCTATTGGAATATATCCAGAAAATAATTTTGAAGATATAAAAAAAATAATGAGTATATTCAATTTGAATGATATTAATAAATATAATTCTATTTTTTATTCATTGAAGAAAAATAAAAAAATTTATAATTTATCTGAAAAATTTTTAAATAATTATTCACAATTATTTAAAATAGATAAAAAAAAAATATTTTATAAAAAAAATTGGGATATTATAGATCTTTTAAAAAAATTTCATAATAACAAAAACTTGTCTTTATTAAAAAATCTAATAAATATTATGGAATCTATAACTCCTAGGTTATATTCTATATCTTCTTCTCCTAAGAAACATATTAATGAAATTCATATAACTGTATTACTTGTTCAAAAAAAAATAGAATTACAAAAAAATAAAATAAAATATGGGCATTGTTCTAATTTTCTAATTAATTTGAAAAAAGGAGATAAAATATCTTTTTTCATTCATAGAAATAAATTATTTAAGCTTCCTAACAATAATTCAAATATTATTATGATAGGACCAGGAACAGGAATAGCTCCGTTTAGATCTTTTTTATATGAAAGAGAATATGTAAAAGCTTCTGGAAAAAATTGGTTATTTTTTGGAGATCAAAATTATAATTTTGATTTTCTATACAAAAATGAAATAGAAAAATGGATAAAAAATGGAGTTTTATATAATGCAAGTATTTCTTTTTCTAGAGATCAAGAAAAGAAAATATATGTTCAAGATAAAATATGGGAAAATAAAGAAGAATTTTTTTATTGGATAAAAAATGGAGCATATATTTATATATGTGGTAAAAAAACGCCGATGAGTGTAGATGTAGAAAATACTATAAATCGTATAATAGAAAAAGTAGGAAAAGAAGATCCAATATCGTTTATGATTAATATGAAAATAAATAAAAGATATTTAAAAGATGTTTATTAATTATTTTTATTTTTTTTTATATATATAATTTTTATTAATATTTTTAATTCCTTAACCTATTCTAGCTATAAATATAAAATTTATAGCTTTTTCAATAAATTTTTTACTTATTGTTAAATTTCTAATTATAATTTCTAAAAAATTAATATTTTTTTCATCATAAATAAATCCTTTTTTTCTTAATTTATAAGAAATAAATAAATGATTTTTATCTAAAAGTAAAATTTTTTTTATCATTATAAATAATTATAAAATAGAAGTTTTTTATATTTCTTCTTCTTTAATATATTCTTCTTTTTCTTTACGTTTATTTTCTGTAATATCAAAAAGTTCATTTTTATCATTATTATTATTTTCTTTATCATAAAAAATTTTGTTATTACTTTTATTTTCATTTAACCATGAATTATCTTCCATAAATTTTTCTTCATATTCATATTTTTCTGAATATTTTTCTTTTTTTGTATCATATTCTTTATCTATTTGTTGCAATATGTAATTTTCATAATTCATTTCATTATTACAATGACTCCATTTATAATTTTTTTGTTTTTTAAAAAACATATTTTTATTATAAGAAAAATTTTTATCTTTAAGTAAATACATTGTATAATAAGCCCATATAGGAAGTGCCATATTTGCACCTTGTCCTAATTTTAAACTATTAAAATGAGAAAATCTATTTTCCCAACCAACCCATATTCCAGTAGTTAATTTTGGGATCATACCTATAAACCATCCATCTGAATTATCATTAGTTGTTCCTGTTTTTCCTGCTATATCTCCTTTAATATTATACTTATATTTTATTCTTTTAGCAGTTCCATATTTAACTACTCCTTGCATTAAATCTAACATAATGTATGAAACATTTTCATCAAGTACTCTTTTTCTAATTTTATTTACATTAATAATATTTCCTTTTTTATCTTCTATTTTTAATAAAAGACTAGGTTCATTATAAATACCAATATTAGCAAATGCATTAAATACTCCTGTCATTTCATATAGAGTTAAATCTGCAGATCCTAATGCAATAGATGGATTTTCTGGAATATCAGATTTTACTCCCATTTTTTTTGCTAAATCAATTACATATTTAGGAGTAACTTGTGATATTAATCTAGCTGAAACAGTATTTACAGACCACGCTAATCCATCTTTTAATGTAATAAATCCACCATATTTTTCATCATAGTTTTTTGGACTCCAATTATTTAATTCAAATTTTTCATTTGATATTTTAGTGCATGGATTATAATTAAATTTTTTAATTGCAGCTGCATATAAAATTGGTTTAAATATAGATCCTACTTGTCTTCGTGTTTGTGATACATTATCATATTTAAAATGGTTAAAATTTACTCCTCCTACCCATGCTTTGATATGTCCAGTAGATGTTTCCACTGATAATAATCCTGTTTGAATAATACTTTTTTTATAACGAATATAATCTAAAGGAGAAATCATAATTTTTTTTGTACCATTCCAAGTAAATAATTCAGTTAATTCCTTTTTTTTAAATCTTTTTATTATATTTTTTTCGGATAATCCTTCTTTTTTTAATATTTTATATAAATGAGTTCTTTTTATAGAAGAAAAAAGTATTCTATTTACTTTTTTTTGTGAAATATTAGAAAATGGAGCGTTTTTATTATTTTTTTGTAAATTATTGAATAAAGATTGTAAATATTTTAGATGTTTTTTAATAGATTTTTCTGCATATTCTTGCATTTTTGAATCTATAGTTGTATATATTTTTAATCCACTAGAATAAAAATTTAATTTTTTTCCTGTTTTTTCTTCATATTTATCTAAATATTTTTGTATTTCATTTTTTAAAAATTCTCCGTAATAAGTTAATAATTCATAATTATTTTTATGAATTTTAAAATTTATTTTTATAGGTTTTTGTATTTCATAATTATATCTATTTTCATTTAAAAAATTATATTTTTTCATCTGACGTAATACTAAATTCCTCTGTTTTTTAGCTCTATATGGATAATTTTTAGGATTAAAGAAAGATGGATTTTCAAACATTCCAATTAATGTAGCACATTCTCCTAAATTAAGATTATGTATTTTTTTATTAAAATATGTTTGTGATGCAATTTGAATTCCTTTTGCATTATATAAGAAATCGAATTTATTGCAATACATAGTAATAATTTCTTCTTTTGTATAACGTTTTTCCAATTCAATAGCAACTACCCATTCTAATATTTTTTGATGTATTCTTTGAATTTTATTTTTTGCAGATTTTCCTGTGAATAGTAATTTTGCTAATTGTTGAGTTATAGTGCTTCCTCCTCCTTTTCTTCCTAAAGACAATATTGCTCTAAATATTGATTTCATATCAATTCCTGAATGTTGTCTAAAACGAATATCTTCTTTTGCCAACAACGCATTTACTAAATTTTTTGGAAGTTGTTTATAACTTACTAAAATTCTATTCTCTGAAAAAAATTTTCCTAATAATTTTTTTTTATAATCATAAACTTCTGATCCTATTTCTATTTTAGGATTATCTATATCTTCAGCAGTAGGTAAATTTCCTAAATAACCTTTAGAAGCAGCATAAATAATAGTAAATATTATACTTATACTTAAAAAGAATAAAAACCAGAAATAAATAAACAATATTTGAAAATAAGAATTTTTTATTAATTTTTTTTTGTTCACGTATAATTTATATTTTTTTCATAATATTATATGCACGTGATATTAATTTTTGATTTTTTTACGTATATAAATTTTTAAATTTTAATTCTATATTTTTTATAATAATAAAATAATAAGTTATATCTATTTTTTTTAGATTAGTATATTTCTTATTTTCTTTATTCATACAATTTATTATTTACTTAAATTTTTTAATTTAATTTTAAATCGTTTATTTGGTTAATAAAACTATATTATATTTATAAGTATATAAATTTTTACGTTACTCATATAAGTCATATAATTTTATATTTATTATTATAAAAAAATTTGTTAATTATTAACAAAAATTAGTATATAAAATTTTTAAGTTATTTAATCAATAATAACAAAACAAAAATTTTTATATAAAAACTATGTATGTATATATTATTTATATTTAGTATTTATTACTATTATGTATATGTATTTAAAGCAAATTTTCTAATAAATTTATAATATTATATAATTTTATATATTTATTGTTTTAACATAAACATAAACAATTTCATTTTTATTTTTTATAATAAAAAATCTTTAATATATAATATATATTTATAAAATAATTTATTTTTACAATAAAAAAATTTTATAATTTCTATAATTAATTTATTTTATTTAGATAATAATTGAATCTTGAATAGTTAAATATATTACTATATTACAAAATAATGATAAAAAAAATAGCTATATTTCCTGGAACTTTTGATCCAATAACATTAGGTCACTATGATATTGTTATTAGAGGATTAAAATTATTCGATAAAATTATTATAGCTATTGGAAAAAATTATGGAAAAAAAAACATGTTTTCTCTTGTAAAAAGAAAAAAATGGATACATGATTCTTTTTTTAAAGAATCTAATAGAATAGAAATAAAATCATTTGATGGGTTAACAATTTCTTTTTGTAAAAAAATAAAAGTAAAATTTTTATTAAGAGGAATTAGAAATCAGTTTGATTTTGAATTTGAAAAAAACATTTTTTTTATAAATAATTCATTAAACAAAAAATATGATCATTATGTTGAAACTATTTTTTTGTTTTCTTCTTATGAAAAATCATTTATAAGTTCTTATTTTGTAAGAAATATTATAAAAAACGGAGGGGATTATACTTTATTTGTTCCTTCTTCAGTAAGAATTAAATAGTTATTTTTTTTATCCAATCTAAAATAACTCTTTTTTTTTCCATATTTATATCTATTAATTTAACTTTAATTTTATCACCTAAACAACATATATTTTTTTTATTTTTTCCAATTATGCTATATCCATTAGGATTTAATATATAATTATCTTCTTTTATATCACATAATTTTATCATTCCTTCTACATGAAATAAAATTAAATCAACATAAATACTCCAATCAGTAAATCCTGTTATAATTACTACAAATTCTTTTCCCAAAAATTTTTTTAAAAATTTTACTTGTATAAATTTTAGAAATTCTCTTTCTATATCTGTAACTATCCGTTCTTTATTACTACAATATTGTAATTGTTTTTCATAAAAATCTACTGATTTTATTTTTTTATTTTTAAACAAATAATTATATAGTAATCTATGAGCAATTATATCTGAATATCTCCTTATAGGAGATGTAAAATGAGTGTAATGAATAAAAGATAAACCATAATGTCCTATATTATTTGTAGAATATTTAGCTTTACTCATAGAACGTAATATTAAATTTTCAATCATATTTTGTTCTGGTTTTCCTTTTATTTTTAATAATATTTTATTTATAGAATTTTTAACATTTTTTAAGTCTAAAAAATAACCTAATGGTTTTATAATTTTTTTTAAATATAAAATTTTTTCATTATCTGGTTTATCATGTATTCTATATATATAAGTTTTATTTGATAATTTTCCATTAGAATTTATACTAACAAATTCAGATATTTTTTTATTAGTTAGTAACATAAATTCTTCTATTAAACAATGAGCATCATTATTTTTTTCTAAGTATAGAGATATTGGATTTTTTTTATTATCTAAATGAAATTTTACTTCAACTTTATCCAAAAAAATTGACCCATTTTTTAGTCTATTTTTTTCCATTTTTTTGGATAAAGTATGTAAAGTTTTTATTTCATTATAAAAAATTCCTTTTTTTTGATCTATAATTTTTTGTACTTCATCATATGTAAATCTTTTATTAGATTGTATAATTGTTTTTCCAATCCAACTTTTTAATATATCTCCATTTTTATTCATACTAAATATAAATGAAAAACTTAATTTATCTTCTTTTGGTTGTAAAGAGCATAGATCATTAGATAATATTTTTGGTAACATTGGTATTACTTTTCCGTTAAAATATATAGATGTGTTACGTAAGTATGCTTCTTTATCTATGATACTATTTTCTTTTATATAATGAGTTACATCAGATATATGAATTCCTATTTCCCAAATAAATTTATCTATTTGTCTAACAGATATTGCATCATCAAAATCTTTTGCATCTTTTGGATCTATAGTAAAAGTATTGATATTTCGTATGTCTTTTCTATTATTTATTTTTTCGTAATTTATAATTACTTTTTTTGAAAATATTTTTTTTGCTTCATTTTTAGATTGTTTTGAGAATTTATAAGATATTTCATATTCTTCTAACAAAGAATATATTTCTGCTTTATAATTACCAATTTTTCCGAATATTTTTATTATTTTTCCTATTGGATTTTTAAAATTTTTTGGCCATGAAATTATTTCAACTAATACTTTATCATTATGATTACATTTTTTTGATTCATTTAATGGTATTAATATAATAGTGTTATTATTACAAATTGTGAAAGATTTATAATTTTTATAAAAATTAATATTATAATATTTGTTATTTAAATATTCAGATTTAGAATAAATTTTTATAATTCCTACGAATTTTTTTTTCTTTCTATATATAATTTTTATTACTTCTCCTTTTATTTTTATTTTTTTATTTTTTTTAAATTTTATTTTTACTAAATCTCCTTCTAAAGATTTATTTATTTTATTTTTTGGAATGAATATGTCTTTTTTATAATCTTTTATTTTTACAAATGCATATCCATAATTAGTGATATTAATAGTTCCAATCGCAAAAGAATAATTTTTTGAATTTCTTTTGTTTAAAGTACTTTTACTATCTTTCTTTTTCATAGTTCATAAAAATACAATAAAAATATATTGTTTTTTTTATGTATTTATGTACTCGATTTTAATATTACATATATATTGTATAATATTATTTATATTTGCGATTATCCGTTTTTATTATATATTTCAAAAAAAACAATGAAAAAAAATCATCAAGATGACAGATAAACGTATACTATATGTTTCTTCGGATTTGTTTCCATTTTCTCCGGATAATTCAATTTCTTTATCGGTTTTAAAAGCAGCTAAATTTATGCAATCTGTAGGGAATGATGTACGTTTATTTATGCCTAAATTTGGTTTAATAAATGAAAGAAGACATCAATTACATGAAGTAATTCGCTTGTCTGGTATGAATTTATTAATTAATAATGTGGAACATTCATTATTAATAAAAGTAGCATCTATTCCTGATGCTAAATTACAAGTTTATTTTATAGATAATGAAGAATATTTTAAAAGGAAAGCTGTTGATAAAGATGAAAATGGAATTTTTTTTCAAGATAATGATGAAAGATCTTTATTTTTTACAAAAGGAGTATTAGAAACTGTAAAAAAATTGAATTGGAAACCAGATATAATTCATATATACGGATGGATAAGTTTTTTTATTCCTATATATTTAAAAAAAATTTTTAAAAATGATATTGTATATAAAAATACAAAATTAATAGTTTCTATTTATAACAATCCTTTCATAGGAATTTTGAATAAAAATATTATAAGAAAAATTCAATTTGATGGAATTAAATCAGGTAAATTAAAATTATTAGAAAATCCTAATTATAATAACTTAACAAAGTTATGTATGTATTTTTCAGATGCAATAATAAAAGGAGATATAAATTTACAAGAAGAAATAGAAAATTTTTTAGATTTAAATAGATTATTAGTATTAAAATATTATCCTATAGAAAAAATAGAAACTGTTTATAAAAAATTTTATAAAAAAATTTTTTTATAAAAAATTAACTAATTATTTAAATAATCTGGAAATTTTTATCATTAATTTTTTTTTATTATTTTATTTAATAAATAATGTGTGGTATAATTGGATATTTAGGTTATAGGAATGCTTATCCTATTCTTATTGAAGGATTAAAAAAATTAGAATACAGAGGATATGATAGTTCTGGAATATCTGTTTTTTTTAAAAATGGATATAATTTATATAAATCTAAAGGCAAAATATCTGAATTAGAAAATAAAATATATTCTTCAGGGATTATAATAAAAGGAAATACTGGAATTGGTCACACTAGATGGGCAACACATGGATCAACAGATGATATAAATGCACACCCTCATGTTTCCAATTCTAATGATCTTGTAATGATTCATAATGGAATTATAGAAAATTATCATGCAATAAAGATTATATTATTAAATAATGGTTTTACTTTTAAAAGTAAAACAGATACAGAAGTTCTTGTTAACTTGATAGAATATATTAAAAGTGAAAATAAACTATCTTTAGAAGAAGCTGTAAGAATTTCATTAAATGAAGTAATTGGAGCTTATTCTATAGCAATAGTAGATAAATCAAATCCAGAAACAATTATTATTGCAAAATTGGGATCTCCAATTACTATTGGAGTAGGAAATAAAGAATTTTTTATAGCATCTGATCCTATACCATTTGCTCAATATACTAAAAATGTTATTTATTTAAGAGATGGAGAAATGGCTATTTTAAGAAAAAATAAAAATTTAGATCTTAGAAAAATTATTAATAATAATAAACTTAATCCTATTATAAAAAAATTAAAAATTAATTTAAAAGAAATTGAAAAAGGAGAATATAAACATTTTATGTTAAAAGAAATTTATGATCAACCTAAAACAATTTTAGATACATTACGTGGTAGATTATTAATTTCTTCTAATGAAAAAACTATTCATATTAGTGGAATAGAATCAAACAAAGAAAAATTTATTAATGCAAAATCTATTACTATAATTGCTTGTGGAACTTCTTGGCATTCTGGATTAATTGGAGAATATTTATTAGAAAAATTTACTAGAATACCAGTAGAAGTAGAATATGCTTCTGAATTTAGATACAGAGATCCAATTATAGGAAAAAAAGATATAATAATTGCTATTTCACAATCAGGAGAAACAGCTGATACATTATCAGCATTGAAATTAGCAAAAAGTAAAGGAGCTTTTATTTTTGGAATTTGTAATATAGCTGGATCTTCTATTGCTAGAAATGTTGATGCAGGAGCTTATACTCATGCAGGTCCAGAAATTGGTGTTGCATCTACAAAAGCTTTCACTGGACAAATTACTGTTCTTATGTTAATGGCATTAAAAATAGGAATTTACAAATCTACTATAGATAATAAATTATATAAAAGATTATGTAAAGAATTAAACAATATTCCATATAAAATAAGTAAAGTATTAAAAATACATAATTATATAAAAAAAATATCAAAAATATATTGTGAAGAAAATAATTTTCTCTATTTAGGTAGAGGAATAAATTTTCCTGTAGCATTAGAAGGTGCTTTAAAATTAAAAGAAGTTTCATATATTCATGCAGAAGGATTTCCAGCTGCAGAAATGAAACATGGTCCTATAGCATTAATAGATGACAATATGCCAGTTATTGTCATAGCTCCTATAAAAGGTTTTTATGAAAAAATAGTAAGTAATATTCAAGAAATAAAAGCTAGAAAAGGAAAAATTATAGCTATAATTAATGAAGGAGATGTTCAGGTTAATATGTTAGCTGATCATGTAATAAAAATTCCTAGTACACATGAATATTTATGTCCACTAATAACAGTTATTCCTCTTCAACTATTAGCATATCAAATTGCTTGTATACGAGGAGAAAATGTTGATCAACCAAGAAATTTAGCTAAATCTGTAACAGTAGAATAATATTATGGAGGCACAGAGCGGAATCGAACCGCTATAAAAGGTTTTGCAGACCTCTGCCTTATCCATTCGGCCACAGTGCCTTTATTCTTCTATCATTATACAAACGTTATCAACTATTCCTTCTAATGGTGGATTTTCTTTACATAAAAGAATTTTTGTATGAATTACTTTTTCTATTTTTTTTATTCTTTTTATTATTCTTATTGCTAAATTTTCCATTAGATTAGATTTTATTTTCATTTCTTCTTTTACTATTTTGTATAAACTAGTGTAGTCAACAGTTTGAGATAATTCATCATGAATAGAAGCATTTAAAAAATCTAATTCAATTTCTAATTTTATAGAAAAATTGGATCCTACTATTTTTTCTTCTGGATAACTACCATGAAATCCAAATATTTTTATCTTATCTAAGATAATTTTTCCCATACATATGAATTAATTATTTATTGCATTGTAATAATTATTTTCTACTTCTTTCCAATTAATAATTTTCCAAAAATTATATATGTAATCAGTTCTTCTGTTTTGATATTTAATATAATATGCATGTTCCCAAACATCTATTCCTAATATTGGTATTCCTTCACAATCTGATCCATACATGATAGGATTATCTTGATTTGAAGTATTACAAATAATTAATTTTTTTTCGTTATTTGAAACACATAACCAAGCCCATCCTGATCCAAATTTATTCATTGCTGAATCATGTAATTTTTTTTTAAAAATATCAAATGATCCAAAATTATCTATTAATAATTCTTTAAATTTTAAGCTTATATCAACAAATTTTGATGAAGGAATTAGTATTTTCCAAAATAAATTATGATTATATACTCCACCACTGTTATTTTTAACAATAGAAGATTCTATATGAGATCTTCTTAAGATTTCTTCTATAGAAAGAGATTCCATATCAGTATTACATATAGATTTATTAAGATTATCTATGTAATTTTTATGGTGTTTGTTATAATGAATTTCCATAGTTTTTCTATCAATATAAGGCTCTAAATCTCCATAAGAATATGGTAATTTTGGTAGTTTAAATAACATTGGATTTCAGTATTTATATTATAACAAAGAACAAATATACTGAATTTTTATTCATATTTTTTTATTTTATGAATATATTATTTTTATTCCAGGTAATGTTTTATTTTTTAAATATTCTAACATAGCTCCTCCTCCAGTAGATAAATAACTTATATTATTAATACATTTTTGTTGTTTTAAGGCGTATAGAGAGTCTCCTCCTCCTACTATAGAATATATATTTTTTTTTATAGTTATTTCTGAAATTTTTTTTGCAATTGACATTGTTCCTCTAGAAAATTTTGGGATTTCGAATTTTCCCATGGGACCATTCCATAATATAGTTTTTGATTTATTAATAATTTTGAAAAAATTTGTAATAGAATTAGGTCCTATATCTAATTTTTCCCATTTTTTTGGAATAGAATTAATAGAAGTAATTTTTATATGATTTATATTATTGATATTTTTTGATAAAACTACATCTTCTGGTAAAATAATAATATTTTTTTTTTTATTTTTATATAAAATATTTGTAATAGATTTTTTTAATTTTATATTTATATCATCAGTATTTTTATTATTAATCATTGATATAAATGGATAAGACATTTTTCCTCCAATTAAAATATAATTTGCGAAATCTATAAATTTTTCTATAACATTTATTTTAGAAGATATTTTAGCTCCTCCTAATATTATAGTAATGGGTTTTTTAGATCTTTTTGATAAAAATTTATCCAAATTATATATTTCTTTTTTCATAAGAAATCCTATACATTTTTTATTTTTAAATAATTTTGGAACAGTTATTATAGAAGAATGAATTCTATGAGATGTTCCAAATGCATCATTTACATAAATGTCAGCATATTTTGATAATTCAAATGAAAATTTATTATCTTCTTTTTCTTCTGATTTATGAAATCTTAAATTTTCTAAAAGTAAAACATCTCCATTTTTTAATTTAAAAATTTTTTCTTCTACATATTTTCCTATGCAATTTTCACAAAATTGAACAGAACGTTTTAATATTTTTGATAAAATAGGAATTAGAAATTTTATTGAATATTTTTTAGATGGAATACCTTTTGGTCTTCCAAAATGAGAAATAAGTACAATTTTTCCTCCATCATAAATAATTTTTTTTATAGTAGGAATAGAATATTTAATTCTTGTATCATCTGTTATGTTTCCATAATTATCTATAGGAACATTAAAATCAACCCTTACTAAAGCAATTTTATTTTTAAAATTAAAATCATTTACATCTTTTATTTTATTCATCATTTAAATTTATATGACATATAATATAGTTAAATTAGATAAAAATATTTATATTAGTTTAAAATAATTAATAATTTATTAATGTAGATTTTGATAATAGCAATAGGATCTGATCATACTGGAATAATATATAGATGTTTAATAAATGATTTTTTAAAAAAAAATAAGTATAAAATAGAAGATTTTGGACTCTATACAAATAAAAAAGTTGATTATCCAGATTATGTACATCCTGTAGCTAAATGTGTAGAATCAGGAGGAGCAAATTGTGGAATTATAATATGTGGAAGTGGAAATGGTGCAGCTATGACCGCAAATAAATATAAAAATATTCGTGCTGCATTAGTATGGAATAAAGAAATTGCTTCTTTAGCAAGAAAACATAATAATGCAAATATTATTAGTTTACCTGCTCGTTTTTTAAAAAAAGAAGATATATTAGATATAATAAAAATATTTTTAAACACAAAATTTGATGGAGGAAGACATCAAATAAGAATAGAAAAAATACCGATAAAAAACAATCCTCAGTAGCTCAGTTGGTTAGAGCACCTGACTGTTAATCAGGGGGTCGTTGGTTCGAATCCAACCTGAGGAGTTATATTTCGTATGTTAATAATGAAATATTAATTTCAATTATTTATTAATTTCTATAAAATTGCGAACTAATTTTAATATTTTTTTTTTTGTTTTTTTTAAATTTTTATTATTTATAATAAAATCAAATAAATAAGCATGATTATTTTCTTCTTTTAGTTTTTTTAATCTAATATTAATTTTTTCAATATTTTCTGAATTTCTTTTAATTAATCTTTTTTTCAATATATTTTCAGATTTTACAAAAATGAATATTGATATTGAATTTTTATAAAATAATTTTTTTAAATTTATTCCTCCTTTTACATCTACATCGAATAGTATATTATTATTATTTTTCCATATTTTAATTAATTCACTTTTTAATGTTCCGTAAAATATATTTTTGTATACCTCTTCCCATTCTATAAAATGATATTTTTTTATTTTAGATAAAAAAATATTTTTTGATATAAAAAAATAATCTTTTCCATGTTTTTCATTTATTCTAATTTTTCTTGTAGTACAAGAAATAGATAATTTTAAGTTTGATATTTTTGATAACAAAAAACGTGATATTGTAGTTTTTCCACATCCTGATGGTCCAGATAAAATAACTATTTTTTCTTTTTTCATCATAAAATATATAAATTTAATTTCTTTATGTATTTAATATTTTAATATTTATGAAAATAGGATTAATTGGTGCAACTGGAATGGTGGGCCGTATAATATTAGATTTTCTTTCAAAGAAATTTTTTTCACATGATTTATATTTTTCTGCATCCAGTAAATCTATAGGAAAAAAAATTTTTATTAGAAATAAAATTCATAAAATAATTAAAATAAATGAATTACTTAATAAAAATCTAGATGTAGTTTTATTATCTGCTGGATCAAAAGTATCAAAAAAATGGTCTCCATTATTTGCAAAAAATGGATCTATTGTAATAGATAATTCTTCTGCGTGGAGAATGGATCCAAAAAAAAAACTAATTGTTCCAGAAATAAATGCTTTTTCTTTAAAAAAAGAAGATAAAATAATTGCTAATCCAAATTGTTCAACTATTCAATTAGTAATGGTATTATATCCATTACATGTAATTTATAATATAAAAAGGATAGTTATTTCTACTTATCAATCAGTAACAGGAACTGGAAAAAAGGCATTAGATCAATTAAATAAAGAAAAATTAGGAGAACATAATAATAAAAAAAATATATATCCACATCCTATTTATAATAATGTAATTCCACATTGTGATTCATTCATGGATAATGGATATACTTTAGAAGAAATTAAATTAATTAATGAAACAAAAAAAATAATGAATGAATATAATATAAATATAACGTCTACATGTGTAAGAGTTCCAGTAACAGGAGGTCATTCTGAAAGTGTAAATATAACATTTAAAAAAAAACCAGATTTAAATAAAATTCGTAATATATTAATAAATACAAAAGGAATAGTTCTTCAAGATTTAGTAAAAGAAAATAAATATCCAATGCCTATATATTCTCATAATAAAGATGAAGTATTTGTTGGAAGAATAAGAGAAGATTTATCATTTCCAAATTCTATAAATATTTGGATAGTATCAGATAATCTTCGAAAAGGATCGGCTACTAATGCTATTCAAATATTAGAATTTTTAATTAAAGAAAAATTTATTTTATAAATTTTTTTATTTTTTATCAATAACAATAGTATATTCTCCTAATATTTTTTTTTTAAAGTTATAATAATATGATAATATTTCTTTTACATTTCCTCTTAATGTATTTTGAAAATATTTAGAAATTTCTTTGCATAAAACAATATTTCTATTAAATCCGAAAAATAAACTTATATCTTTTAATGTATTTATTAATCTGTGAGGAGATTCATATAAAACAATAGTTCTTTTTTCTTCAGAAAGTTTTTTTAATTTTACTTTTCTTTTTTTTTTTGGTATAAATCCAACAAATATAAATTCATTTATTGAAAAACCTGAAATTACTAATGATGGAATTAAAGCTGTTGGTCCTGGTAAACATTCTATAGGAATAGAAGCTTTTATACAAGATTTAATAAGTAAATATCCTGGATCAGAAATATTAGGAGTTCCTGCTGCAGAAATTAATGCTAGTTTGTTTCCTTTTTTTATTTTTTTTATAATAGATAAAGTGTATTTATATTCATTATTATTACTATAATATTTATTTACACGAGTTTTAATACTATAGAAATTTAATAATTTTCTGGATATATTATAATTTTCTGCTAATATTAAATCTACTTCTTTTAAGATTTTTATACTTCTAATAGTAAAATCTTCTAAATTTCCTATTGGAGTTGGAACAATATATAACATAATATGTATTTGATTTTTGTTAAAAAAGTTTTATTATTTAAATATCAATTTTTTAAATTTTATTAAAAATCATTGATTGTATGATTCGTATATTTAAAAAATTTTATTTAATAAAATCATTATTAAAAAAATCACGTCTAACTAATTTACGATTTAATTAGTATTGATGAAATAAATAGTAATGAAAGGCAAACAATATATATTTAGAAGTCCATTAGTTTCTGGAGAAATTATATTTAAATATGATTTATATGGTTTTTTGAGAGAAATAATTTTTCCTGAAAAATTATCATTGTCTCATTATATATGGATTAGCAAATATTTGCCTTATAATGAATCTATTATAAATAGAATGAAAAAAGCAAAAGCTTCTTTTTCTATAGAAGAAATTCCTGTAGATTTATCGTTTAATAGATTTTGGAATGATTACAAATATAAAGTAGGAAAGAAAAAAATGGCTGAAAATATATGGAATAGAATGTCTTTGTCTGATAGAGTTAAAGCCTTATCTTATATATCTAAATATTTAGATCATGTTAGAAGAACTGGGCATGATCAAGCTTATCCTACAACTTATTTAAATCAAAGATATTTTGATAGTTAATTATTTTGTTGTTTTTTTTTTATATAATCAATAGCTTCTTTTAAATTTATTGATTTTTTGAAAAATTTTTTATTTTCAATTGGTATTGATATATTATCATATTTAATATAAATATTATGTTTATTTATTTTTAAAAATATTTTTTTTTCTTTAAATAGTCCTATAAATTTAGGTAGTGTAATTATTTTTAATATTTCTTCTAATGAAATTGTATTTATTTTTTGAGTATTTAATATAGGAAAAAATTTTGGTTTTTCTTTTTTATTAAATTCTCCTAGTTGTATAACTGGTCCATATTTTCCAAGTATTACAAAAATTTTTTTTTTTGATTTAGGATCTATACCAACAAAACGTTTATTATATATTTTATCTACATTTTTTTTTACATATATTAATTTTTCATTGAAATTTTTATAAAAATTTTTAAGTATTTCTATCCAAGAAACATCTCCTTTTGCTATGTAATCAAATTTTTCTTCTAAATTTGCAGTAAAATTATAATCTATTATTTCTTTAAAATTTTTTTTTAGAAAATTAGTTATTATAATTCCAATTTCTGTAGGAATAAATTTATTTTTCTCTATTTTTACAACTTTTTCTTTTTTTCTAAAAATAATATTTTCTTCTTCTTTTATAGAAAGAATTTTATTATATTCTATTTTTGTAATTGATTTTTGTAAATTAACATAATTTCTTTTTTGAATATTATATATTATTGGTACATATGTTGATGGTCTTCCTATTCCAAGATTTTCTAAATTTCTTACTAATGAAGATTCGTTGTATCTATATAAATTATTTTTATAAATTTGTTTTGCTATAATTTCCTGTTTATTTAATAATAATCCTTTTTGTAATTTAATTTCATAATTTTTTTTTATATTTTTATTTTTTATTTTCATGTATCCATCGAAAATTATATATTTCTCAGTTCCAATAAATATATAATCTTTATTTTTATATTTTATTTTATTTTCTTCTTCATATTTATTTTCATTGTTAAAAAATTTTACATGAAATTTTATTTCTTTAAATAAAGCATTTTTCATTTGGCTCATAATAGTTCTTTTCCATATAAGTTGATATAAATTTTTTTCTTGTAGACTTAAATCTTTAAGATAATTTTTTTCATGTATAATTACTGTAGGACGAATAGCTTCATGAGATTCTTGAGTAAATTTTTTTTTTGAATTAAATCTATTAATAGATAAATATCCTATTCCATAGGAAGATTTTATATATTTTTTTATTTCACATATAATTGATTCTGATAATTTTTGACTATCTGTTCGCATGTAAGTAATGTATCCTTTTTCATATAATACTTGAGCTAAAAACATGGTTTTATATATGGAAAAATTTAAACTATTATTTGATTCTTGTTGCAAAGTTGAAGTAGTAAATGGTGGAAGTGGTTTATTTTCTTTATAATTTTCTATAATATCTTTTATTATAAAATTTTTATTTTTAGTACATAAATACATTATATTTTCTACTTCATTTTCATTTTCTATATTTTTATAAAATTTTGTTGATAAAATATTATTATCTTTTTTAAAAATTCCGGTAATTTTATATATTTTATTTGGATGTAAATTTAAATTTTGTATTTTTTCTTCTCTTTCTACAATAAGTCTTAATGCAACAGATTGTACTCTTCCAGCAGAAAGTCCAGATTTAATTTTTTTCCATAATATTGGTGATAATTGAAATCCTACTAATCTATCTAAAATTCTTCTAGCTTGTTGTGCATATATTAAATTATAATCTAATTGTCTAGGATTTTTAATTGCTTCAAGTATTGATTTTTTTGTAATTTCATGAAAAACAATTCTTTTATATTTTTTTTTACAAGGAAATAATATTTTTTTTATTTGATATGCAATGGCTTCTCCTTCACGATCTTCGTCTGAAGCTAACCATATAACTTTATAATCTTTTACTAAAGTTTTTAATTCTTTTATTAATCTTTTTTTTTTTGGTAAAATAACGTATTCTGGTTCAAAATTTTTTTCAATATAAACTCCCATTTTTTTTGCTGGTAAATCTATTATATGTCCATAACTAGATACTATATGATAATTCTTACCAAGAAATTTTTGAATTGTTTTAGCTTTAGTCGGAGATTCTACAATTACTAGATTTTCTTTCATTTAATCTACTGATTTCTATTAATGATAAACTTTACTATAATTTTCAAAGATTCTTTTATTATTCCTTCTGGATATATTTCTAAAATATTTAATGCATTATTATGAAATTTTATCATTTTTTTCTTAGCATATTCTATTCCATTATATTTGTTAATATAATATATTATTTTTCTTTTTTTTTTTTCATTATAATTTTTTATATAATTTATAATTTGTTTTTTATCATAACTAGATGCATTTTTAATGGTATATATTAAAGGTAATGTTATTTTATTGTTTTTAATATCAACACATCCTACTGGTTTTCCTATATAATTATTGTAACCAAAATTTTCATAATCAAATAAATCATCTTTTATTTGAAATGCTATTCCTGCATAAAATCCAAATTTTTTCATATTAAAAATATGTTTACTGTTTGCATTAACAGAAATAGCACCTCCTTCACAAGAAGCTGATATCAAACTTGCTGTTTTTTTACAAATAATTTCATCATAAATTTTTTCAGAAATATTTATAGATTTTTCTATCTGTAGCATTTCTCCTTCACTCATATTTTTAATTGTTTTAC
Organism: Blattabacterium cuenoti; assembly: GCF_014252315.1. Lineage (GTDB taxonomy): Bacteria > Bacteroidota > Bacteroidia > Flavobacteriales > Blattabacteriaceae > Blattabacterium > Blattabacterium cuenoti_AI. The sequence continues at coordinate 333,773 of NZ_CP059216.1, read as the reverse complement.
AGACTATTTTTAATAAATCTAAATAATTATTATTACTAGCTAATAATAAACTTCTTGATAATAAATAATCTCCAGTTAAAACTGATATTTTATTATTCCATATAGCATTTAATGATGATTTTCCTCTTCTATAATTACTATTATCAATTACATCATCATGAATAAGTGTAGCTGTATGAATCAATTCTATTATATATGCAGTATGATAAGTTTTTTCTTTTATTGTTCCTAACATTTTAGCAATTAAAAATATTAGTATAGGACGAATTAATTTTCCTTTTTTTTTAAGAATATAATTATTTATCTTATTTATAAGATGTATATCACTTTTTACAAAGTAAAAAAATTGTTTTTCAAATATTTCTATTTCTTCTTTTATAGGAATTTTAGCTTTTTCTAATAAAAATTTCATTATTTTACTTATTATTATAAAATTAACATACTATCTCCGTATGAATAGAATCTATATTTTTTTTTTATAGCTATTTTATAGGCATTCATTATTAATTCAAATCCTGCAAAAGCAACAACCATCATAAGTAATGTTGATTTTGGCATATGAAAATTAGTTATCATAGAATTTGCTATACTAAAATCATAAGGAGGAAATATAAATTTATTTGTCCATCCCAAAAATGGATTAAGATTTTTATTAGAAGAGACAGAACTTTCTATTGCTCTCATAGATGAAGTTCCAACTGCACATACTTTATTTTTATTTTTTATTGTATCATTTATTATTTTACATGATTTAATATTTATATGACATTTTTCAGAATCCATTTTATGTTTTGATATATCTTCTACTTCTACAGGAAGAAAACTTCCTAATCCTAAATGTAGTGTTACTTCTACAAGATTAACTCCTTTTATTTCTAATTTTTTAATTAAATGTTTAGAAAAATGTAATCCTGCAGTGGGTGCAGCAACTGATCCTTCTTTTTTTGCATATACAGTTTGGTAACGATATTTATCTTCTTTTTCTGGATTTCTATTAATATATTTTGGTAATGGAGTTTTTCCTATTTTTTTAATTTTTTCTATTAATTCTTTATGTGTTCCATTAAAATTAAGTTGTAATATTCTTCCTCTAGAAGTAGTATTATCTATTACTTCTCCTGATAATCCATATCCAAAATTTAGTTTATTTCCTACTCTAACTTTTCTAGCAGGATCGACTAAAACATCCCAAGTTCTATCTTTTGAATCTAATTCTCTTAGTAAAAAAACTTCTATTTTAGCTTCTGTTTTTTCTTTATTTCCGAATAATCTTGCAGGAAATACTTTTGTATTATTTAAAATTATTGTATCTCCTTCATTGAAATATTGATGTAAATCTTTAAAAAATTTATGTTCAATTTTTTTACTTTTTCTATGTATTACCATTAATTTAGATTCATCTCTTTCTTTTGATGGAAATTTTGCAAGAAGATCTAAAGGAGATTCAAAATTAAAATCTGATGTTCTCATAATTAAATTAGAATATAGCTAAATATTGCTAATTATTTTTTAAATTTTTGTTTAAAATATATAAAAAAATTTTTTTTATGAGAAAAAAAATTGTATAATTGCATCTTGAAACTTTTTAGTACTTTTATGTATATGCATGTATATGCATGTTGCAATCATTTAAAATAGGTATTTTTAAGTTTATTTTTGTTCTCTATTTTTTATTTTTGATAATTAAACAATCAAAATTAAAGCATAAAAAAGCTTCTAACCCTGATTCAGTAATTCGAAGGATCTTTTTAAACATTTTAATTATATAGACTAAAATTTTTTTACAACGGAGAGTTTGATCCTGGCTCAGGATGAACGCTAGCGGCGGGCCTAACACATGCAAGTCGAGGGGCAACATAAGATTTATACTTTTTGTATAAATTTTGATGGCGACCGGCGAACGGGTGCGTAACACGTATGTAACCTGCCTTTTTCTAGAAAATAGCCAAGGGAAACCTTGATTAATATTCTATAGTATAATATTATCAAATGATTATATTATTAAAGCAGAAATGTGGAAAAAGATGGGCATGCGTCCGATTAGTTAGTTGGTAAGGTAAAGGCTTACCAAGACGATGATCGGTAGGGGACCTGAGAGGGTGATCCCCCACACTGGTACTGAGACACGGACCAGACTCCTACGGGAGGCAGCAGTGAGGAATATTGGTCAATGGAGGAAACTCTGAACCAGCCACGCCGCGTGCAGGAATAAGGCCTTATGGGTTGTAAACTGCTTTTGTTTAGGAATAAAGATTCTTACGTGATAAGAATTTTGAATGTACTATACGAATAAGTGTCGGCAAACTCCGTGCCAGCAGCCGCGGTAATACGGAGGACACAAGCGTTATCCGGATTCATTGGGTTTAAAGGGTGCGTAGGCGGTTTATTAAGTCAGTAGTGAAATATTACAGCTTAACTGTTAAAAGTGCTATTGATACTGGTAAACTTGAGTGAGATTGGAGTAACTGGAATGTGTGGTGTAGCGGTGAAATGCATAGATATTACACAGAACACCAATCGCGAAGGCAAGTTACTAAGTCTATACTGACGCTGAGGCACGAAAGCGTGGGGAGCAAACAGGATTAGATACCCTGGTAGTCCACGCTGTAAACGATGATCACTAGTTGTTGGATATTTTTTTTCAGTGACTAAGCGAAAGTGATAAGTGATCCACCTGGGGAGTACGGTCGCAAGGCTGAAACTCAAAGGAATTGACGGGGGCCCGCACAAGCGGTGGAGCATGTGGTTTAATTCGATGATACGCGAGGAACCTTACCAAGGTTTAAATGGACTACGAATAAACTAGAAATAGTTTAGTCTTCGGACGGAGTACAAGATGCTGCATGGTTGTCGTCAGCTCGTGCCGTGAGGTGTTGGGTTAAGTCCCTTAACGAGCGCAACCCTTGTTGTTAGTTGCCAACGAATAATGTCGGGGACTCTAACAAGACTGCCGACGTAAGTCGAGAGGAAGGTGAGGATGACGTCAAATCATCACGGCTCTTATACCTTGGGCTACACACGTGCTACAATGATCGGCACAAAGGGTCGCTACTGAGTAATCAGAAGCTAATCTCTAAAAACCGATCCCAGTTCGGATTGGAGTCTGCAACTCGACTCTATGAAGTTGGAATCGCTAGTAATCGCATATCAGCCATGATGCGGTGAATACGTTCCCGGGCCTTGTACACACCGCCCGTCAAGCCATGGAAGTCGGAAGTACCTGAAATCGGTAACCGTAAAAGGAGCTGCTTAGGGTAAAATCGATAACTGGGGCTAAGTCGTAACAAGGTAGCCGTACCGGAAGGTGTGGCTGGAACATCTCTTTTTTAGAGTTTTTTTTATAAAGATTCTTTAAAAAAAATTATTGAAAAAGGATTTGTTGGAAGCTTTTTTATTTTATATTATAGAAAAACTATGTAAAATTAGGGAGGGAGATTGATTTTTTAATCAGTCTCGTAGCTCAGATGGTTAGAGCGCTACACTGATAATGTAGAGGTCCGCGGTTCAATTCCGCGCGAGACTATTTATCGGGGGGAATTAGCTCAGCTGGATAGAGCGCCTGTTTTGCACGCAGGAGGTCATCGGTTCGATTCCGATATTCTCCATTTTTTGTGTTCTTTGACATATTATACATAATATTATTAATGAGGGATTAAGTAACAAAAAGCAAATTAAGAGCATATGGTGGATGCCTAGGCTCTGAGAGATGAAGAAGGACGTGATAAGCTGCGATAAGCTGTGGGGATTGGCACATACAAATGGATCCACAGATTTCCGAATGGGGGAACCTATCATAATTAAATATGGTATTATCCTAACAGATAAAGTGAACCTAGAGAACTGAAACATCTAAGTATCTAGAGGAAAAGAAAACAAATAGTGATTCCGTTAGTAGTGGCGAGCGAAAATGGATCAGCCCAAACCATTATAGTTTATACTTTAATGGGGTTGTAGGTATACAATTACGTGGAATATTTTTTTATAGCAGAATGGATTTGGAAAAATCAATCATAGAAGGTGATAATCCTGTATGTGAAATAAAAAGATTACCATTATGTAAGAACCTGATTAGGACGAGACACGAGAAATCTTGTCTGAATTTGCCGGGACCATCCGGTAAGGCTAAATACTACTCAGAGACCGATAGTGAACTAGTACCGTGAGGGAAAGGTGAAAAGTACTTCGAATAGAAGAGTGAAATAGATCCTGAAACCATATGCTTACAAGCTGTCGGAGCCTCTTCGTGAGGTGACGATGTGCCTTTTGCATAATGAACCTACGAGTTAATTTCTTTGGCAAGGTTAATTAGTTTAGCTATGGAGCCGAAGCGAAAGCGAGTCTGAATAGGGCGATATATAGTCATAGGAATTAGACGCGAAACCGAGTGATCTACCCATGAACAGGTTGAAGCTGTGGTAACACATAGTGAAGGACCGAACCGGTTGACGTTGAAAAGTCTTCGGATGATTTGTGGATAGGGGTGAAAGGCCAATCAAACTCGGAGATAGCTCGTACTCCCCGAAATGTATTTAGGTACAGCATCGTGTTAAGTAATACAGAGGTAGAGCAACTGATTGGATGAAGGGGCTTCATCGCCTGCTAATTCCTGACAAACTCCGAATGCTGTTATTATGTTTCACGGTAGTGAGGGCATGGGTGCTAAGGTCCATGTCCGAGAGGGAAACAACCCAGACCATCAGTTAAGGCCCCTAAGTATATATTAAGTTGATTTAACGAAGTTCAATTACTTAGACAGCTAGGATGTTAGCTTGGAAGCAGCTATTCATTTAAAGAGTGCGTAACAGCTCACTAGTCTAGTGATTGTGCGTGGATAATAATCGGGCATAAATATATCGCCGAAACTATGGGATTAGTTAATTATAATTATCTAATCGGTAGGGGAGCATTGTAATAACGTAGAAGCTATGTTGTAAAATATAGTCGAGTTTTTACAAAAGAAAATGTAGGTATAAGTAACGATAATGTGGGTGAGAAACCCACACACCGAAAAACTAAGGTTTCCTCAGCTATGTTAATCAGCTGAGGGTTAGTCGGAACCTAAGGCGAAACCGAAAGGTGTAGTTGATGGAATACCGGTTAATATTCCGGTACTTGCTTTTATTGCGATAGAGGGGACGAAGTAATGAAACTGTCGCGTACATACGGAATTGTACGTTGAAACAAATAGGTATAAAATATAATTGGAAAATCCGTATATTTTGCTGAATTGTGATAGTACCATGAACCTTCGGGGAATTGGATAGTACAGGTAAAGGCTTCCAAGAAAAACCTCTAAGCTTCAGATTAAAGTAATCCGTACCAAAACCGACACAGGTAGTTAAGGAGAGAATCCTAAGGTGCTCGAGTGATTCACGGCTAAGGAACTAGGCAAAATAAACCTGTAACTTCGGGAGAAAGGTAGCCTTCTTTCTAGAAGGCCGCAGAGAATAGATCCAGGCGACTGTTTATCAAAAACATAGGACTCTGCTAAATTGAAAAATAAAGTATAGGGTCTGACACCTGCCCAGTACTGGAAGGTTAAAGAAAAAAGTTAGCTTTAAGCAAAGCTTTTAACTGAAGCCCCAGTAAACGGCGGCCGTAACTATAACGGTCCTAAGGTAGCGAAATTCCTTGTCGGGTAAGTTCCGACCTGCACGAATGGTGTAACGATCTGGAAACTGTCTCGGCCGTGAGCTCGGTGAAATTGAAATATCGGTGAAGATGCCGATTACTCGCNGCCAACGAATAATGTCGGGGACTCTAACAAGACTGCCGACGTAAGTCGAGAGGAAGGTGAGGATGACGTCAAATCATCACGGCTCTTATACCTTGGGCTACACACGTGCTACAATGATCGGCACAAAGGGTCGCTACTGAGTAATCAGAAGCTAATCTCTAAAAACCGATCCCAGTTCGGATTGGAGTCTGCAACTCGACTCTATGAAGTTGGAATCGCTAGTAATCGCATATCAGCCATGATGCGGTGAATACGTTCCCGGGCCTTGTACACACCGCCCGTCAAGCCATGGAAGTCGGAAGTACCTGAAATCGGTAACCGTAAAAGGAGCTGCTTAGGGTAAAATCGATAACTGGGGCTAAGTCGTAACAAGGTAGCCGTACCGGAAGGTGTGGCTGGAACATCTCTTTTTTAGAGTTTTTTTTATAAAGATTCTTTAAAAAAAATTATTGAAAAAGGATTTGTTGGAAGCTTTTTTATTTTATATTATAGAAAAACTATGTAAAATTAGGGAGGGAGATTGATTTTTTAATCAG